>JAKJDA010000042.1 GCA_022706165.1 Candidatus Hydrogenedentota bacterium
CGGAGCCGCCAATCTCTCGAACGCGGGCGATGCCTTTGCGACAAATCCGCCCGGAGCCGCATCGTCGTGGATGAGAAACAGCGCGGCGATGTCATTTTGGACAGCGAAGTCGTACGCGCGCTCCGGGCCCATCACCATGAAGGCGGTCGCGTAGCCATCGGTGAAGGCGCATTCCTGGGCGACGACGCTTGCCGAAGCGAGGCGGTGCGAGATGGGCCGGCCTGTCTTGGGATCGATTTCGTGGGAGAGGCGGACGCCGTTTTCCTCGTAATAATTCCGGTAATCGCCCGACGTGGAAATGGATAGGCCGCTGAGGGAAAGAACCGTCTGGATCGCGCGCCCTTCCGCGATGGGCTTTTCAATGGCGATCTTCCAGGGCGCGTCGTCCGCGTTGAATCCGCGCGTGCGCACTTCGCCGCCCACATCGACCATGTAGCGGGCAAAGCCCTGCGCCTCGAGAAGCAGGGACACTTTGTCCACGCTATACCCTATGGCGATGGCCGATAGATCGCACTGAATGTCGGGCCGCGCTTTGCGGACAGTCTTCGCGGCAGGATCGAGGGTCAGCATGGCATAACCGACGCGTTCGCGCAGCGGATCGAGGTCGGCGTCGGTCAGGACGCGGGTCGGCCGTTTTTGCGGCCCAAAGCCCCACGCGTTGACCAGCGGCCCCACCGTGATATCGAGCGCGCCATCGGTC
This sequence comes from Candidatus Hydrogenedentota bacterium, assembly GCA_022706165.1. GTDB lineage: Bacteria > Hydrogenedentota > Hydrogenedentia > Hydrogenedentales > SLHB01 > JAKJDA01. Next base: position 701 of record JAKJDA010000042.1, read on the forward strand.
GCCTTGCTGATGCGCTGCGCGAACTGAATCAGGAAAAAGACGTCGTCCGAGAAAACGAAGGGCTCCGTGCTTTGCAGCCGGTTGAACGCCGACAATTCCGAATCCTGCCGGTAGGTGGACATTTTTGCGTCGATGTCCCGCAAAACCGCGTCCGCGGCGGCAAAGGCGTCGCGGACAACGCGTTTTTCCGCAGGGGGCGCGACGATCTTGATCGTGTATTTCGTGCCCATGGTCTGGCCGGAAACCGCATACAGATCGGGACGAAACCAACAGCCCTTCGCCGCCGCAACGGCCGCCGCCATTACGATCGCCGCCATGGCCAAACCGGCCGCGCGCTTATGGAGCATGTTCATGAGGATCCCTCTCGCCCTTCGATCGCCCCCTACGCGAGCGCGATAGTCAGCGTCGTCAAGGAACACGGAGGAAGGACGCACGTGAATCCGCCGCCGCTCGCTTCGACCTTCACGCGTTTAGGCGTCACGGTTTTAGGCGCGGCAATGGTGTTTGCATCGCGCGGAGAAGCGGAAGTCAGAACGCGACCGCTAACGGCGGCAATGCCCGCCCCGCGCAGATCGATCGGGGTTTCGATGGGTTGATCGACGCTGGGGTTGACCACGGAGAGAAAAACCTTTTTCCCGGCAATGCTGGCGCTGGCGTTCAGCAGCGGCACGGCCTGCTTGGCATGCAATCCGACGGGATGCGCCTCGAACGTCGGCGTCTCCACCTCGCTTGTCAACAGACGCGCTCCCATATGCGGGCGCATCATGTCGTAGACGTGGTAGGTGGGGGTCAAGGCCATGCGATCCTCTTCGGTGATGGCCAAACACTGCAAGACGTTGATGGTCTGCGCGATGTTGGCCATGACAATGCGGCGGGCATGACGATGGAACAGGTTCAAGCACGACGCCGCGAACAAAGCGTCCCGCAGGGTGTTGGGCTGTTCCAGGCCGTTGTCGACGGTCGCCTCCGGATGCCACACGCCCCATTCGTCAATGATAAGCCCCACGCGCTTGTGCGGATAAAAATACCCCAACACGTGATCGGCGCGCTCTATCTCGCGCTCGAACGTCACCAGATCGCCAAACAAGGCGTAATGCTCGGCATCGTGAAACTCGGCGCCCTTGCCGCGCGCAAAATACGCGTGCATCGCCAAATGATCAATCAGGTGGGCGTGCGGCATGGCCGCGCAAAAATCATGGTTCCATCGCATCAAAATCGGGTTGGCAAGATCCATCCCCGCCCCGGAAGCCACCAACTCGATGACGGGATCGACGGCGCGCAAATAAACGCTGAAACGAGCGAATTCCTGCGCGTACTGTTCCGGCGAAAACCCGCCGCCGCAACCCCAGTTTTCGTTGCCCACGCCCCAATGCCGCACCCCGTAAGGCGCAGGATGGCCGTTGGCGGCCCGCAACGCCGTCAGCGTCGTGTCGCCCCCGAAATTGCAATACTCGAGCCATGCGCGCGCCTCCTGGGGCGTGCCCGAACCGACATTCGCGCAAAGATACGGATCGCATCCAACGGCCCGGCAGAACCGCAGGAATTCATCGGTGCCGAATTCGTTGGGCTCGGTCTGCTGCCACCAAATGTTCATGGTCTTGGGACGCGTGTCGCGAGGACCGACGCCGTCGCGCCAATGGTAATCGTCGGCAAAACAGCCCCCCGGCCATCGCACGACCGGGGCCCGAAGCTGCTTCAAGGCCGCCAACACGTCGAGTCGAAGCCCGTTCTCGTTGGGAATGCGCGAGGCGGGACCAACCCATATGCCTTCGTAGATGCAGCGGCCTAGGTGCTCCGCGAAATGGCCGTACAGATTTGCGGCGATGGTCGCCTGGGGCAAATCGACCCAAACGCGGATGGAAGCGCGGCTCATGGCGTATGGGTTTCCTGCGGCGCGTCGTATTGACTCAGGTACGAATACACGTTGTCCCCGATGAACGAACAGAGGCTCCGGATGTTGGCGCAAGCCGCCTCGGGAGCGTCGCAAGAGAACGGATCCTGTCCGTATACCCCTTTCACCTCGACATACACCTCTTGCAGACTTTCGCGGTAGGACTCGATCACGACCGTAAGCGTTCCCTTGTGCTCCGGCGTTTCCGGCAAAACGAAACGCAGACCGCCTATCGAGACGGGACGCCCGAAATGCGGCGAAATGCGGCCTGCCTGATTGCAGGCGTGGTCCATCAGAAAGACGCGCGCGTCGGGATAATGCGTCAGGGCGAACGTCGTGCGAATCGTGGCCGTATGCGCGATGAAGCCCTGCACGCCCGCGGCTCCGGGCAGGCGCAGCGTGATCGTCCGAATTTTCTCCAAAAAATCGGAGAGCGCGATGTCGACCCATTCCTCGATAAGGACGACGCGATCCGGCAAGAACAACGCAATCGACTGCGTCCGCGCGCCGCGTTTGCTATAAAACCGGGGCGGGCCCGGCTGGCTGAAATCCGTGCTTTCGTACGCGGCCTTCGTTTGCGACAGATCAAAATACAGCCGCTGCAGCGCCGGCACCGAATACGCATGCGGCACGTGGATCAGTTCCGTTGAAAAATGAATCGGTCTGTCTTCGCGTTGCATGAATCGCCCATCCCTCAAGAAAGACGTAGTATAGAAACTAGCGTTCCGCATGTAAAGCGGCCCATCCCCGCCGGCATAACGCGCCTTCGATCGAGGCCTCAGGCTTGGAAGTCGTGCGCCATTTGGAGTACATTTCCGGATGCGTCGCGAAGACCCGTCGGCCGCCCAAAAAAGGAAACAACATGAAAAAACAACACGGCGGAAAAAGCAAACGCATCGGACACGTCGTGTCCCACACCCACTGGGACCGCGAATGGCGCTATCCCATTTGGGAAACGCGCCTGATGCTGATCGAGTTCATGGACGAATTGATCGAGGTGCTCGAAACGGGCAAGTACCCCGGATTCCTGCTCGATGGCCAAGTCTCGCCCGTGATCGACTATCTAGACGTGCGCCCGGAAATGGCCCCGCGCATCAAGGCCCTCGTCGCGGCGGGCAAACTCCAGATTGGCCCGTGGCTCATCCTGCCCGACGAATACCCCATCGACGGCGAATCGATGATTCGCAATCTGCTATGGGGCCGGCGCCGTTGCCAGACCCTTGGCGGCGTATTCGACGTCGGCTACACATCCTTCGGATGGGGTCAGACCGCGCAACTCGCCCAAATCTACGCGGGTTTCGGCATGGACGTCGCCATGATCGGCAAAAAGGTGAGCAAGGAGCGCGCGCCGTTCTCGGAATTCCTCTGGCGTTCCCCCGATGGCAGCGAACTCCTCACCACGCGCTTCGGCGCGCTGGGCCGCCAAAACTTCTACTTCAAGGTCCACCTCTCGGCCCTGGCAGGCACGCACCACGAAGGCCTGGGATGGCGCTACGAATGGGCGAAGGGCAGGGTCGCCTACCATCGCGCGGACGCCGAGGGCAAGGAACGCGACCATTACATGCTCGACGCGCCACAGACGTTCTGCCGGGAGATCATCACGCAGGAGATGCTCGAGGAAACCTGGGCCACCACCGATGAAAGCCTTCTTCCCAACGACCGCCTCATGCTGAACGGGTGCGACTACACCGCCAGTCAACCCATGTTCCCGGACATGCTCCAGCGCGTGAACGAGGCCGACCAAGCCCCCGACCGCGAGTGGGTCCACACGACAATGCCGGCGTTCGTCGATCTCATGCGGCGCCAGATCGACCGCAAGAAATTGCCGGTCGTGGACGGCGAATTGCGCGACGGCCCCGCGGCGGCATGCACGGGCAACGCGTTGCCGACGCGGCTCTATCTCAAGCGGATCAACCGTCGCGCCCAGGACTTGCTCATCCGATTCGCGGAACCGATGAGCGCCGTGGCAGCGTTGGCGGGCGCGGAATATCCGCAGACGTTGATCACGCGCGCATGGCAATTCCTGATGGAATCGCACCCGCACGACAGCGTCAACGGCGTCACGCAGGACAAAACCGTGCTCGACGTCGAAAACCGCTTGCGGCAGGTCATCGAATTGGGCGAGGCGCTCGGCGATCGGGCCTTGCGCGAACTGACCCTGCGCACCGACATGTCCGCGTTCCGCGACGAGGACATCCTCATCACCGTCTACAACCCGACGCCGTATCCGCGCCGCGAAGTGGTCGAGGCGTGGGTAAACGTGCCCGACGACATGCCCAAGAATCCCTTCTGGCCGCCCGCGCCGGAAGGACTTCAGATGTTCGACGCAAAAGGCAAGCCCGTCTCCACACAAGCGCAAGGCCGCAGCGCCGAAGCCTATTGCGTCGCGGAATTGCACACCCGCGCGTTTCCATACAACTGCCAGCGCCATCGCGTGTTCTTTGACGCCGGCGAGGTGCCTGCGGGCGGCTACAAAATCTTCCGCGCAGGCTCGCTCGCCGAAGCGACCGAAAAGGGCATCGAACGGTCGGACTCGCTCGTGCGCACAAGCACGCTGCTCAAGACGCCGAACATCATGGAAAACGAATTCCTGCGCGTCGAGATGAACCCGAACGGCGCCTTCAACCTCACCGCGAAACGCCTGAATCGCACGTTCTCAAACTTGAACTACTTCGAGGACGCCGGCGACCTCGGCGACTATTGGATTCGCGACTATCCGACGTACAACCAAATCCACACGTCGCTGGGCTGTTCTGCGCGCATCTGGAGCGAGGAATCCGGCCCGTTGCGCGCAACGCTCGTCAGCGAAATCACGATGCGCCTGCCAAAACGCGCAAACCGCGAACACCGCTATCGCGTCGAGGAACTCGAAGACCTCACCATCCGCACCGCCGTCACGCTGTGCGCCGGCGCAGAGCAAGTCGAAGTCAACGTCTCGTTCGACAACCGCATCGAAGACCATTACCTCCGCGCCATGTTCCCAACCGGCCTGACAAACGCCACCCACGCGGACGCCGCCGGGCACTTCATCGTCGACCGACGCCCGATCCGCCCGCAAGGACCATCGCCCGAAGCCGTTTGGTCGGACATGGGCACGTTGCCGCAAAATAATTTCGTGGACGTCAGCGACGGCAAGACGGGACTGGCGTTCCTCAACGACAGCCTCGCCGAATACGAAGTGCTCGACAACGAAGAACGGACGATGGCGCTGGCGCTGTTGCGCGCCGTGCGCGTGTGGATCTGCACCGAGACCCGAGTCAGCGCGGACTTCCCCTCGCAGAAAGGCGCACAATGCCTTGGCCGTCACGAGATACGCTACGCGATCCGTCCGCACGCGGGCGATTGGCAAACGGCAAACATCCCGCTCGAAGCCGAACGCTTCTGCAGCGCGCTGCGCCTGGTCCAAACGCGCAAGCACAAAGGCTCCTTGCCCGCACAGCAGACTTCCCTCTTCGAAATCGACAACCGGATATTGCGTTTTGCCGCCATCAAAAAGGCGGAAGACCGCGACACGTTTATTGTGCGCCTGTACAACCCCACCGGCAAGAAGACGAAAGGAAACCTGCGTTTCCGCGCGCCGGTGAAGAAGGCTTGGCGGACAAACCTCAACGAGGACCGCGTGGCGCCCATCGCCGTGGCAAAGCCCGGCGTGATTCCAGTGGAAGCCGATGCATACAAAATCGTGACCATCGAGTTTTCGAACGGCTCGTAAAAAAGTGGATCAAGTCCAGCGCGCCCGCGAACGATTTCTTGCGGACGCCATGCAACGTGCGGGGTGATCATGCGCATTCTCAAAGTCATCACGTGGTTTCCGCCGGCGTATACGGGCCAAGGATATCAAGTAAAGACGCTGGTTCCCTTTCTGCAACGAGAAGGGGCGCAGGTCGTCGTGCTCACTTCCAGCGCCGCCAAAACCGACGCCCGCGAGATAATGGACGGCTTCGAGGTGCACCGGCTCCGGCGCGGACGCGGACGCATAGGCGCCATCGGCTTCGCGGCGCGCGTGTTTTTCTGGGCCTTTCGCCGGCGCAAACACTGGGACATCATCCATCTCCACGGCGCGGAATGGTCGGCGCTAGGGGGCGTGTTGGCGGCACGGGCGCTGGGCAAAAAAAGCATCGTCGTCCTCACGCTGATGGGAGCCGACGACCCGCAATCGATCAAAGCCACGCGATTAGGCCGCATGAAAATCGCCGTTCTGGGCATGGCGGACCGTTTCGTGGCGTTGTCCACCGCGCTGGTCCGCAGCGTGGAACAATCGGAATGGGACAGCGCGAAAACCGTCCAATTGCCTGAAGGCGTCGACGAAAAACGTTTCGCTCCCCTTTCCGCCGAGGAACGCCTCGCCGCCAAAACAGCGCTTTGTTCGCAATGGGGATGGGACCCCAACGCGCCCTTGGCCGTTTTCGTGGGAGCGATCATCCGGCGCAAGGGCGTGGACATCGTGGCCCAGGCATGGCCCTCAATTCTTGCCGCCGCGCCGACAGCGCGTCTCCTATTCGTGGGACCGCTGAAAGGACAGGCGGACAATCACGAATTCTCGGACACGTTCGTCGCATCGATCCGCGCACGCTTCGACCGGGAAGACCTCGCAGGAACGGCTGTGTTTACGGACGCCGTGTCCGATCCAGAGCGTTTCTTGCGGGCGGCGGACGTTTTTGTGTTCCCGTCGCGCAACGAGGGGCTTCCCAATGCGTTGATCGAGGCCCAAACCGCCGGGGTTCCCACGGTTGTCGCCGACATGCCCGGCATCGCCTCGGACATTGTCGAAGACGGCAAAACCGGCTTCATTGTTCCCCAGGACGACCCTGCCGCCGTGGCCTCCGCCGTGACCCGCATCCTGCAAGACCCCGCCTTGGCCGCATCCATGCGCGAGGCGGCGCGCCTTCGAAGCGTTCGCGAATTCAACATAACCAGCGTGGCGCGGCGAACGATGGAAATGTATCGTCGGCTGCTCGACTGATTCGGCAACGCCGAGGCGACCGTCCGGGCTACATGAAATTCGAGACCAACACCTCGCTGACGGCTCCGCGCCGGTCGGCTTTGCTGTTGATGGCGCGCGTGGCGAAGACTTCCCGGAGGGTGAATGCGCGGTAGAGTTCTTCGATAAACGGCGTTTTCGAGTTCGAAAGCAACGCCTTGACGCCGCGCCGATCGAGCTCGGCGAAAACTTCGGCAAGACGTCGCTGTTGGTCCTCGCCAAAACCGCCCTTGTCGTAACTAGTGAAAGACGCGGTCTTCGACACAGGATGATAGGGCGGATCAAAATAAACAAAATCGCCCTTCGCGGCGCGCTCGATCACGGTCTCGAACGGACGCTGCTCGATGCGAGCGTCTTTCAACGCCGCGGCCACCGCGCGCAGGTTTTCTTCGTCGCAAATCAGCGGGTTCTTATACCGGCCAAACGGCGTATTGAACAACCCCTTGCTGTTCTCGCGATAGAGTCCGTTGAAACACGTCTTGTTGAGGTAAATGACGCGCGCCGCACGCGCGATGGCATCGGACGGCACCTCCGCGCGCATCGCGTAAAAATACGCTTCGCAATGCTTCTCCTTGTGCCCATGCAACAACGCGATGATCGCCTCGGCATTTTCCTGGACGCCCTTGTAGGCCTCGATAAGCCCCGCGTTGTTGTCGGAAAGACAAGCCTTGCGCCCCCTCATCCGCCCCAGCCGCGACAACTCGAAAAAAAGCGCGCCGCCCCCTACAAACGGCTCATGATACTTCCCGAACGCCCCAGCCGCCTCGACCGCCTTCAGCAGGTCCGGCAACAATTGCCCCTTCCCGCCAACCCATTTGAGAAAGGGCCGCGGCGTAACGGTCGGACGCCCCATGCGTCTTACAGTCCGAAGTACAGTTCGAGCCATGCTTGCAAGTCGCCCAACTCGACGGCGGATCCCGTCGAGAGTAGATACGATTCCATGTTCTGCGAAAAACCCGCGCCGCTATACACCACGATGCCGCGAATCGGCCACGCCTTGATGTCCTCGATGGTCGCCGGTATCTTCTCCTCGGCGCTGCCCGAACCGCCTTGAAACTTGCACTCGATCCCGAGACTGACGCGCGTCACGGGGTGCTTCAACACGATATCGATAAAGCGTTTCGCGCCCCAAATGCGCCGCCCCACGCCAACCTGCCGGGTCACGTTCAACCCCAAGGCCTCGCCCAACGCCGCGACGCGCGCCTCGAGGTCTTTGCCGGAATCAACAGCGACGGCTTTGCCCGGCATCAGGGCTCCTCCCGATTCTTGGGCGCGCGCGGCAACGCGCCGGCCCACGACAACGCGCGGTAGCGCAGGATCATCCGAATCATCTGAAGCCCCAGAAAAAAGGCCTTCACCTTGCTGCCGGTCACGCTGGACTCCCCAACGCGCTTGCGATAGTTCACAGGCACTTCGATGAACGGGACGCCGTTGAGGATCGTCAACAGCATCAAATGCGGCCCAAACGCCGAGCCGCCCTCGGCGAACTGCGGGCGAATCTTCTCATACGCGGCGCGATGAAACAAGCGCATCGAGCAACCGACGTCCGTGAGCAGCGTGGTGTTGAACAAAAACTCCATGAGTTTGCCAACCGCCCAGTTGCCCCACTTGAGAAAGAGGCCCATGTTGGCCCCTTCCCACACGAGCTCACGCTGGGTGCGGGTGCCGAACACCACCGGAACATCATCGCAATAGGCAAGAAGCTTGATGACGTCATGACCGGAGAACGTGCCATCGGGCTCTGCGATGATCAGGATGTCGCCAACGGCCTCCCGCAAGCCGCGCCGGATCGCGTACCCATAACCTTGGCGCGTCTCATACACAAGGCGCGCCCGAGTGGGACGGACCTCGTCGTCCGTCCCGGGGGCGGCGTTATTGTTGACGACGACAATCTCGTCAACGTGACCAGAATCGAAAAAATCTTCGATCGCCGCCCGTATCGAATCCTTCTCGTTATACGTCGGAAAAACCACCGACACGGTTTTATCGCGCCACACGTCTCGCGCCCCAATCGACCTTGTTGGCTCTACCAGTATGTATTGAACAACGACTCCGTAAACCAGCATTGCAGCCCCAGAAAGCTGCACGCCGCCACGATCGGCCCCAGCGACCGCGCCTGCTGCGTCTTGTGATCAAGCATCTGCGCCGCCGGAATCACGAAGAATATCATGACATACATCGCGCTGCGCTCGCCCTCGCCGCGCGCAAGATACAAAAAATTCAGCGCGACCAGCGTCAACAGAAACGTCAGGAACAGAGCCTTCGTCTGCGCTTCAGGCCTACTCCAACGGCGAAGGCACAACACCGACGTCGGGATTCCCGCAAAATACAACCAGCACATCGGATTCAAAATCCAATAGGTCCACGCCGGCAACCGCGGCGTCAGCGCGTCGAGGTGCGTCTGGTCTAGCCTGAACTGATCGTGGCACGCCCGGAAACAAGCGACGACGTCGAACCCCGACCAAAAATACACGAGGGCGTGCGTGGCGAGAAACGAAGCGCCCATGACAACGGCCGTTCGGATGACCGAAAGCCGGCCCTCCGGACGCAGCATGCGCCACAGGCCGACAAATCCGAAAAAAGCCCCAACGCTTACCAACGAGAACGAAGTCAACGACATCGCGGCGTACAACACTCCCGCGCCGCAAGCATAGCCGATGGAGGCCCGATGCATGGCGCGCCAGAACAGGAACAGCGTCGTCAACGTGAGCGGCATGAACAAAATATCCGCGCTGGTCGCCGTAAACAGCACAACCGACGGCATCAGCGCGAACAACAAACAACACGTCAACGCAACACGCCGATCGAACAAGTCACGCACCCAATAATACAACGGAACCACGCTCAAACTGCCGACGGCCATCGTCGCCAAGGACAACCCAAGAGAACCGCGCCCCGCTACGTACGACAACAACCACAACATCGCGATGGGACCAGGCGGATGCACCTTGGCGTGCATCGAAAGATAGGGGTGCAACGTCAGATAGTCGCGAAACAGGCCGCGAATCGACATGCCGCGCCCAATGTCGCCGATATACTCGCTGGCATGACGATCATAGGCCATTGTGATGCCGCCGATCCCGTCGCGCAACAAGGCGATCGACGCCGAAAAAACAAAAACGAAAAATACAATCGCGACCAGCATCCACCCCGCGGCTCGTTCGGATGGAATGCCGTCGCGCCAACCCAAGCGCTGAGCCGCCGCAATCCAGGCAATAAGCCCCCCCGAAAAAACAACCACGGCCAAAACATTCCAGCGGAACGCGGCCCACTTCGACGCCAGCGCGGCGGCAACGGTCACGCCGTTTTGCCGCGCTTCCAAAGGGATGGCCGACGCCACGATCAGGACCGCAAACAGCCACACAGCCGCGGACGCGCCGGTCTTCCGCCAAGAGACGCGCTCTCGCGGCCAGACCCATCGCCGGACGACAAATACGACAGCGCCCATGAGCAAAAGGGCAGCGGCGGGAACGAGGAGCGAATCAAAAACCGGACTGAGATACGCATAGAACGGCGTCGCGTTGAGGTAGATGCCTTCCACGCCGATCACCCACAACGCGGCCATGCCCAATAGATATCCGATCATGCAGCGCAAGCACAGATCAAACAATTTGCGTCCTGCGCGCGATTCGCCGGACGGTTCTAGGATGTTGGCGGACATGCGCGGTATTGTAACGATCGCCACCCCGACGTTCTATAGAGCCATGGAGCCTGCGCCGCAATCAAAAAACAACCCGCGCCCGTGCTTCCCGGTCGTCTGCGCGCCTCACTGCGTCTGCCGGGCGGCGCACGTCTCCAAGGAAGCAATCAGTTTTTGAAGCATCGACAGCGCCCCCGTGTCGGGAAGCTCCTTTTTGATGGCAAGGATTTTCTCCTCACGGGCGAGAAACGCGTCGACCACGTCCGGATCAAACTGAGAACCGCGCCCTTCCAACAGGATGCCGCGCGACGCCTCGTGCGAAAAAGCGTCTTTGTAGGGACGTTTCGACGACAGCGCGTCGTATACGTCGGCAAGCGCCACGATGCGCGCCGACAGGGGAATGTCCTCCTCCTTCAAGCCGGAAGGATACCCTGCGCCGTCCCATCGCTCGTGGTGAAAATACGCGATGTCACGACCCATCGCCAAGAACGTGATCCGCCCCGCCTCTTTGTCGGCCGCCTCGAGCGTGTCGCCGCCGATGTTGGCATGGGTCTTCATGATATCGAATTCTTGCGGCGTCAACTTGCCAGGCTTCAGGAGAATGCGATCGGGAATGCCCACTTTGCCAATGTCGTGCAGGGGACTCGCATGGTACAACTCATCGATAAAAACGCTATCAAGCGCATGCCGATATTTGGGATGCGTCGAAAGCTCCACGGCGATTTCCCGGGCGTAGGCGCGCATCCTTCCCAGGTGTTCCCCGGTCTCCGGATCGCGTGATTCCGCCAGCCGGGCCAGCGAAAAGGCGGTGACGTGCTGAGAACGTTCAACCTGCTCCGTCCGCTCCCGGATGCGCGTTTCCAAGCGCTCCTGATATTCGATAAGCTGGTCTTGCATTCGCTTGACCCGAAGCGAATTGCGGATGCGCGCTTCCAGGAGTACGCTATCGAACGGCTTGACAAGCAGATCGTCGGCCCCGGCTTCAAGCGCCTTGATATTGGCCTCGTGGTCGGAAATGCCGGTTATGATAATCACCGGGATATGACGCGTGCGAAAATCACGCTTCAACCGTTCGCAGACCTGGAAACCGTTCATTTGCGGCAACACGAGATCAAGGAGCACAATGTCCGGCAGCGAAGCCTCTATCATGGAAAGGGCCTCCTCTCCCGACAGAGCGAAGCGCACCTCAAACCCCCGATGGCCCAGGAACCCCTGCATGAGGACAAGGTTCTCTTCAGCATCATCGACAACGAGCACCACGGCGTTGGTTTCGGGTCTCATGGACATGGCACGCTCCTTACGCTGTCAACGTTCACTACCCCGCCGACGGTATGGTCATGGCCCGCTACTTCTCCTACATGACCAAGTTTTTCATTTGACGCCTTTTTCATATTACCATAAAAATACGAAACCCGCAATAACGGCAAGTTATTCCCGTAAAACAAATATGAAGGTTGTCGTGTATCAAATGCGCCCCGGATCGGCCCGCGTTTCGCCGGGCGCCTTCCGTCCCCTTTGCCAGGAGGAAAACC
>JAKJDA010000430.1 GCA_022706165.1 Candidatus Hydrogenedentota bacterium
GAATCCTGTCCGCCAGGCATTGGTGTCTTCCACCGGCACTTTTTGGGACACCGTCGTGGTATGCTTACTGACCGGCATCGTTCTGGTGAACTCCGGCGAATGGCTCACCGGATGCAAGGATGCCGCGTTGACCAAGGCCGCGTTTGGCGATATTCCTCACCTTGGCCCTTTGGTCCTGAACGTGGGGCTGCTGACGTTCGTGTTTTCGACCATTCTCGGATGGTCCTATTATGGGGAGCGCGGCGCCGAATACCTCTTCGGGCCGCGCATCATCTTTCCCTATCGCCTTCTTTGGGTCGCCAGCGTGATGGCGGGGGCGCTGGCGAAGCTTTCCCTGATCATTTCCTTTGCTGATATCGCCAACGCCTTGATGGCCGCCCCCAACCTCATTTCCCTGCTGCTTCTGAGCGGCGTGGTGGTGAAGGAGACCCAGAAATACCTTTGGAACCAACATCTTGACGATCCCGAAGACTAGCCGGATTCCCCTTTCTTGACCGGAGCCGGGTTTCACGAAAAACTTGCTTTTTCCCTGCCGGATATGTAATGTTCGGTAAGGTCAAAGGTAATATGGTCAAGAGCGAGAAAATTATTTAGGCCGGTGATAGGGTGTTGACATTTGTACATCTGGATGGTATAGTACACCATCCGTGGTGCGTTTAGGGTTACAATGGCTGGTAGTTGTGGGCTGGCGCCCCACGCAAGGAGGCAGCCGTGAAGCACGTTCGTAAAATATCGGCACTGCCCAGCGTTGCCGAAGACAACAAGCCCTTTGATATTACGTTCATTACGGATATCATGCGGGCCTTCATCACCAAGAAGAGCGCCCAAACATAGGCCTCTTGGATAAGCGAGGAACTAGCCGCACGGTTCCATGTGGGAACTAGGCGGAAAATGTAGTTCCGGGCCTGTTGCATACGTGAGAGTTATGCGGCGGCTCGAGGGGAAAACGGACAATGAACAAGGAGATTTCGCAATGAAGCACATCAAGCACGTCACCGTGGCCAAGGCTGAGGCAAAGACCCTTCGCAGCGCCTTCGCGAATCTGAAGGAAGACCTGCAGAACGCTCTCGAAGCGTTCAAGGTGGAGAAGAAGGCCCCGGCGCAGCCCGAGTAATCGTACTCGAAGGAAGATCAACGTGAAACACACGCGATTGGTGTCGAAAGTCCGCAAAGCGGATGCGTTTACTGATTTTTTGAACAGAGCGCAACGCGCTTGGTCGGACTTTGTGTTCGCCAAGAAAAATGCGGGTGGATAAAAGATCGTAGGGTGTATTCAGATACCGGGGCTTCCTTGTGGAGTCCCGGTATTGTTTTGTCTGTCGGCGCCGCGCGTATCCTGAAGCGGCATCATCCGGAAGACGTGGCGTAGCCTGCCGTAACTTCAAGATTGTTCAAAGATGATACAGGGACTTCACACTTCCATACGAACGGCGGAACTCGACGACCTCGGCATGCTGAGCCAATTTTACGATCCGGAGCGTCCGCGTTCTCTTTATCTCGATCGACGATGCGAAGTATACTGTCCCACCAAGGACGAATTGCGCGAGATGCTGACGCGCCCGGATGTGCGCGCTTCGCTCGGATTCTTGGTCGTGGAGGACGCCGAGGGCGTAATCCGGGGTTTTTGCGCTCTGCGAGGCATCACCCAGGAAGCCGCGTTGGCGGATATGTTGCTGGGTTTTTTGGCCCCCCTCGATTTCGCCACGCCCGTGGCAGAGGAGACGTTCGCGTATCTCAAGCGCCGGGTCTTTACGGAACTGCGTCTGGAAAAGCTCATGGCGCGCTGCTTGGATTTCGAGAGCGAATATCGGCAATTCCTGATGCAGCAAGGCTTCACGAGCGACGGCGTGCAACGTGAAGTCGTGTATGCGATGGGCGCCTACCACGACCTCGAGAGTTTCACGCTCGTTAAACAACCGGAGAGGACAGACTGACATGGCGCTCAAAACCGGCATGTTCCTGCGCAGGGCCGAGCGGGATGACATGGATACGGTGGTCACCTGGATGGACGATCCGGATTTTCTGCATTTTTTGTATGGCGATCCCGTCCGATCTCCGAAGCAAATCCGCGAACATCTTACGGCCGTTCTCGGTCGTAACGCTCCCAACACCGTGCCGTCTGGAATGTACCTCATCGTGGAATCGTCCGAGCATGGACCGGTCGGTCTGGTGTCCATTATGAACATAAGCTGGCGCAACCGATCGTGCAGTCTCGACGCCTACATCGGCAACAAGAGCCTGCGATCGGGCATGGTGGCGGGCATTTCCCTATACCGCGCCATGGAATTCTGTTTCGACGAACTCAATCTGCACCGCATCACGACTTACATCTATTCTTTCAACAGTCCCTCGTGGAGGCTCATGGAACTGAGCGGGGCCAAGCGCGAACTTGTGATGCGCCATCATGTGCCGCGCGACGGGAAGCTGTATGACCTCTACGCGTACGGCCTGTTGCGCCGCGAGTTCGAGACTCTTCGGGAGCGACAGGCCGCTCGTTTCAAGGGGAAGTCGTTGGCGGAGATGATCGCCGCGCAACAAGAGGCCTTGGCCCAAGCGGAGACGGCCCCGTGATGCTCCTGTTGCAGGCGGCATTCTGGGGCATGCTGACGTTCCATCTTATCCACGCGCTGATGACGCACCGTGGAGGGGCGCCGGCGGCGCGCGGACGGTTTTCCAATTTCGTCCTCGTGTCCCAAACCCCCTTGTTCGTTATCGCATGCTATTTCACGGCATCCCAGGGCCTTTTTTCGCGGCAACTGGTATCGCCGCTGTACATTGCCTTGGGGGTTGCCGCGGGACACTTGGTGTTTGGCGCTTCGCTGTTGATTACGCATCGTTCCTGG
>JAKJDA010000431.1 GCA_022706165.1 Candidatus Hydrogenedentota bacterium
GGACCAGCTCCTGTACAAGTGGTCGCACACGCGGGCGACCGTGGGCGACGTGCTGGCCGACAAGTACGCGGCGCTGTTCGCGGCCGGGTGGAGGCCCGCGCCCGACGAGATCCGCCGCGACGCCCGAAACCTCCTCGGCGGCGCGTTCGAGGAATTCCTGCGGAAGTGAACGCGGGAAATCCCGCCGAATGACGTAACGAACAAGCCCCACAGACAGTCGTCTGTGGGGCTTTTGTTTATCCGCCTCGAAGTTAACTAGTCCGCTCACATATATAGGCAAAAGATTGTAACCATCACGCCGGAACCAACTCCTCAAACAATTCGTCCTTGTTTGAAGCAATGACCTTCTTCGCCAAGTCATAATTCCCGTGTTTTCGGACGTCTGGCACAAGGCGATTCAACTCGTCAATCGCGTCTTCAACCTTCTCTAGGGCCGCCATTTCAAGTTGCACGCTTGACGTTTTTAACGAGTTAACATCAACGTCGATTCGGAGGAGGCGTCCGCTATTCTTACCCACAAACAACGATATGTATTCGTTTCCTGGCTGTTCGAGAACGCGCTCTTCTTCCTCGGAGACATACTTGAATTCTATCCGAAATTTCCCGCTTTTCGCGTCACGGTAGCCTCTTACAGCTTCAGGAATGTCAAACGGGGACAGAAATAATCTTATCTTGACACTCCCATCGTCACGGTTCGCCACCTGCGTATCAAGACCTTCGAGACGTTGCCACCCGCTCATTGGGTTATCCTCTCCAGCAGTTTTCCAACTGCTATGCCCATGAAATTATAGGCTTCTCGATCCCTGAGAGACGCTTGATCTCCGGACAATGCATCATAACGGATGGTTTGGGTCCCAGCACTATCAAGTACCAAAACACCCCATAGCTTTGCTTTTACCTCGACAGGAATCCCCAAGTATGACCGAGCCTTAGGCCGTTTTTCCTGCAACCATTTCGATGAAACATAGGTCTTTGCAGCATACATCTCAAAATCATCTGCGGTTGCATTCTGCCCCAATTCTGGGAGCCCGTCAATGAAAAGAATCTGTCCCAACACATACGTCCATCCCGCAACTCCTTCGCATTCCTCGGGATTGTCCGAAATTGCGAAGGTTGTTTGACTGGTGTTTGTGAGGTGGCAGGATCGTGCTCGAATTATGAGCTTTTTCCGTTTCTTCTCAAACAATGTGACCCTATGCAAATGCGGCGGCTCTTCCCTCGGTCCCTTCTTAAAAGCAAACCGATAGGCTTGCTTCAAGAGTTCATGCATAGCAGAGGAAGGCCACACAGGCTTGATTTTTGGTGCCAGAAATCTAAATGCCTGCGTAAAGGCGGCTAAGAGAAACAGAATCAGCCATGCGTTGTCGTGATATGCTTCAATGGCCCACTTTGCATCCGGAAGCCATTTCGCTACGCTCTCTGGGCGTGCTTTAAGCAATGCTGATGCGGGCAACAAGAGGAAGCCCAATAACCACTGCAACACCAGGCACGCTCGATATGCGAAAACCCGCAACGGTCTCATAGTGTCCCCAAAAAGACTTGCGAATTTACGGTACCTCATGTCATCGGAACGTGCAATACCCTTTTCAAGTGGTTTTTTCATGCCCTGACGGGCACACTACGAACCTACCCCTGTCCGAGTTCTCGGCTTCGTGCGGCGGCGGCGCGGACGGCACGGACGAGGGCGTCCTTGACGCCGGCGGCATCGAGCGTCTCGACGGCGCGCTGGGTGGTTCCGCCGGGGCTGGTGACGCGGGCGCGGAGGACCTCGGGGCGTTCGCCGGTTTCGGCCAGCAGTCGTGCGGCCCCGGCGCAGGTCTGCGCGGCGAGCCGCGCGGCCTGGTCGGGCTCGAGCCCCTCGGCCACGGCGGCGGCGATCATCGCCTCGATGAGGTAGAAGAAGTAGGCGGGCCCGGATCCGGAGACGGCCGTCACCGCGTCGATGGCGGATTCCTCGACCACGCAGGTCGACCCGCAGGCGGCGAAGAGGCGCTCGACCCAGCGGAGATCGTCGTCGGTGGCGCGCGGCCCGGGCGCGACGACTGCGGCGCCCGCGCCGACGAGCATCGGCGTGTTCGGCATGACGCGGAGGATGCGCCCGCGCCCGCCGAGCGCGGCGTCGATGCGCCGCGTGGGCACGCCCGCGGCGATGGAGATGACCATCGCGTCGGGGCGGACGACCGGGGCGATGTGCTCGAGCACGCGCCCGAGCACCTGGGGCTTGACGGCCAGCAGCACGCGCGGGCAGGCGGCCGGCACGGCGTTGTCCTCGACGACGGCGATGTGCAGCGCGTCCAGCAGCAGGCGGCGGCGCTCCAGGGCGGGGTCGGCCACCACGATCGAACCGTGGTGCAGCACGTTTCCGCCGATGACGCCGCGCAGCAGGGCCTCGGCCATGTTGCCCGCGCCGATGACGCCCAGTTCGTAATCGCTCATGTCGTCACCTCTATGGCCAGCCTACCGCGCGGGCGGGGGAAATGCGACGGCCGATTCGCCGGCTGACCAGCCGCGCGGGGGCGGAAAACCCGCGCGCCGCGGCGCGAAAAACCGCCCGGCCGGGGGGCGAAAAAGCTCTCCCAGGCGCCGAAAAACCTCCGGAAACCGCCCGCAACCCTTGGGTTTACCCCCGAAAAAAGGTACAATAAACGTGAAAAATGAGCGAGAAAACCGCCGAAAATGACGCCCGGACCCGGCACTGCCCCCTGCTGGGACATGAGGTCAACTTCGCCTACTGCCGGCAGGCGGGGCGCGACCTGCCCTGCCGGAAAGTCCTCGACTGCTGGTGGCGCGCGTTCGACGTCGAGGCGCTTCTGCGCGAGCAGTTCACGCCC
>JAKJDA010000432.1 GCA_022706165.1 Candidatus Hydrogenedentota bacterium
AGCCGGGCGAGCGCGGGGGCGGTCAGCAGCAAGTCGCCGATGCCGCCGACGTGGACGGCGAGCGTTCTCATGGCGCGGTTTCACTTTCCCATGTGTAGATGACGATGCGGGCGTTTGGGTATGGCGAAAGGTCGGCGCGCACGAGGCGCAGGCCGGGCGGCGCGTGGGCGGGATCGAGCAAGGGGCGCAACGCGGGAATCATGTTCGCGGTGTACCGTTCGTCGACGACGATATAACGCGCCTGCGTCGCGCGCGCGTCGCGCAGAATGTCGGTCAAAGAGGCCTTTGCGTCGGGTCCTTGGGTGGGCATGTGGGCGTAATAGCCGATTTGGGGTTTTCGCGTGAGGATCAGGCCGGGTTCCAGGTTTGCACGCATCCATAGGCCCGCCGTTTTGTATTCGCGGGGATCGAGGGGAAGATGGCCGAAGTGTTCCGGCAATAGGGTGAAGGCCATTCCGTGCAGCATGATGAGGGCGTAAATCGTCAGGGGCGCAGCGCGAAGGGCGCGAAACCGCGGCGATGCGGCGGCGCGTTGCGTCACGATGGCGAAGCCGCGCGCCCCCCAGATGTATGCGACGATGAGGAAACTCATCATGTAGCGGGGTTCGGCGAAGGTGCTGAGCGTGGCCAGCGCCCATTGCAGGCATGCGAAGAAGATCACGAAGCCTTCGAGACGGAAGTTGCGCCGGGGGGAGGGGGTGAACGCGCCTACTCCGACGAAAAGGAGCACGTAGGGGCCCAGCATGACGGGAATGACGTTGCCCATGAGGGTGTTGAACGCGCGAACGGTCTGTTCGCCGCGGTTGAGGAGTGCGTGGGCAAGCGCGCCGCCGAGGTCGGGAGCGCGTCCGCTGAGGGCGAAGGAGCCGGTTACGGTTTTCAGGTAGGCCGCGTAGATAGTCAGCAGCACGGTGGAGATGACGAGGAAAGGCAGGAGGCGTTTCCAGCGTCCTTCCCCGTTGCGGGCGCACAGGAACGTTGCCGCGACGGGCGCGGCGAGCAGTAGAAAGGTTCCTTCGGGGCGCGCAAGATGGAGCGCGAAGAAGGCGACGGGGGCGGCGAAAGTCCATGGCCCTCCGTCGAGTAAGGCGCGGGCCAAGGCGTAAATGGCCGTGAACCAAAGAAGCGAAGCCAGTGCTTCGGGGCCGACGCGGGTTCCGTAGTCGATGAGCCATGGCCATATGGCGACCATGGAGGCGGCAATGCGCGCGGTTGCGGATCCGTGTAGCATGCGGGCGAGCAGGTAGACGGGAATGGGCAGCAGCGAGGAGGCGACGAGCGAGACCCATCGCAGCGCCCATTCCATATCGGGCGCGGCGGGGCGCATCAGGGCGCCGAGCGCCGGGTAGAGCGGCGGGATGCGCGGGCCAAGGGTTTTCCATTGGCCTTTGGCATAGTCTTCCGCGAGGGAGACGTAATGGATGGCGTCGGCGCTGTCGAGGACGCGCGGCATGGCAACGGCGAATAGCGCACGGCACAGAAACGCGGCCGCGACGCATAGGCAGAGGTCGCGAACGAGGATTTTGGCGTCGCTTTCGGAAGCGTCCACGGTTGTGTGGAAGTCCTTTGATCGGTTTGCGTTTCTTTTGGCGGCGGCGCGGCCTCGGGAAACGTCACGCTTGTACGGACATATTACCTGACGTTCACGATTGTGTGGATCAGGTTAGCAGAATGGTTCGAGAAACGCTCTTCCGCGCATGAAGCCGTCTTCGCGAGTTTGGGCGCCGTCTTCGTGTTCGATGCTGAGCACGCCGTCGTATCCATTTTGACGAAGGTGCGAGATGTATTCGCCCCATGCGATGTTGCCGAAACCCGGGATGACGTAGCGCCACCAGCCGTCTGCGTAAATGCCGACGCGGGCGCGCCGGGCCTTGTCGACGATGACGTCTTTGGCGTGGGTGTGGAAGATGCGTTCGCGGAGCATCGATACGGGAACAAGGTGGTCGCATTGTTGGTGGTAAAGGTGGGAGGGGTCGTAGTTCAGGCCGAAGCGTTCGTCGGGGATGGCCTCGAACAGGCATTCGAAGGTGTCGAGGCCTTGCAGGCATGTGGCGAACCAGTTTTCGATGGCGATGTTGACGTTTTTCTTCGCGGCGTGGCGAAGGATGGGCGAGAATATTTTGGGCAAGACTTTGCGGATCGTGTTGATTTTGGTCATGCCGTGGGCGGGGAATCCGGCGAGCAGGCATACGATGGACACATCGAGCATTGCGGCGGCGTCGATGCATTTTTTGGCGTGACGTTGAAACCCCTGGGTGAATGCGGGATCGGTGAAACGCGGTTCGTAGTAGGCCAGGCTTGATATTTCGAGTTCGCGATCGGCCAGGCAGTTTTTGATGGTTTCGCTGCGCGCCGGGGTGAGTTCAGCGGGGTCGATGTGTTTGCTGCCGGGATGGGCGGTGACTTCGAGACAGGGAATGGCCGCCCGTTCCGCGAACTGCAGAACGGTTTCGAGCGGTTCGTTGGCGAACGGTGCGGTGAGCATGCCTACTTTCATGGCGCCTCCTGTGGGGTTTGTTCAGGCGATCATCATTCCGCATACGTGCGATTTCTGTTGTGAGTGCGTTTTCACTGGGCAGGGCGTATGCACCCACGTGAAAAGGCGCCCGTGTGCGGCAGTCGCATCTAGCAAAGCATGCCATACGCGACGTGTCAACATCCAGAGAGACGAAACGTCTGCGGCGGTCTCTGTGTTGGGGCGCAATATCCGCGCATGCGGCGCCGTTCCTGTGGTATGGTAGGGGCGGCAGAGCGAGGGTGAATTCATGGCGCGTACGGGGTTTGCGTATCGCGAGGAAATGTTGCTGCATGATCCCGGGCCGGACCATCCG
>JAKJDA010000433.1 GCA_022706165.1 Candidatus Hydrogenedentota bacterium
CCCGCCGAATCGCTGAAGGATTCGGACCTGCCGGCCTTGCTGGACCAGTTCGACGCGCGGCAGGTGCTGCACTGCACGTTCGGGTCGGTTCTGACGGCCGACGGCGGCGCGAAGTTCCGCCGCCGGATGTTCGAGGCCCTCGGGCGCGACGAGGAGGCGCACTACGCGGCGCTGGCGAAGCATCTCGGCCGGCACGTGGCGCCCTTCGTCCAACGTTGATGGAATTCGGGCGCCACACAAACCGGGCGCGGGTGCCGTGGTTTGCGAAGCGCAGCGGAGCAACCACGCGGCGTGAGGAAACGTGGTTGCTTCGTCCCGTCGGGACTCCGCAATCCACGCCACCCCGTGTGATGATTTGAACGACAAGGGAAAACGATGAGCGCACAGGACAAGCTGTTTGACGTTTCGGGCAAGCGCGTCGCCGTCACGGGCGGCGCGGGCATTCTCTGCGGGGAGATGGCCAAGGCGCTGGCGGCGCGCGGCGCGAAGGTCGCCCTGCTGGACTTCAACCTCGACGGCGCGAAAAAACTCGCCGACGAAATCCGCGCCGCCGGCGGGCAGGCCGTCGCCGTCCACTGCAACGTGCTGGAGAAGGATTCCGTCGAGAAGGCCTTCCAGGAAACCGTCGACGCCCTGGGCGGCGTGGACGTGCTCGTCAACGGCGCCGGCGGAAACAAGAAGGACGCCACCTGCGCGCCCCCCACCGCGTTCTTCGACTTGCCGGCCGACGCCATCCGATGGGTCTTCGACCTCAACTGCCTCGGAACCATCCTGCCCAGCCAGGTCTTCGGACGGCACTTCGCCGAAAAATCCGCCGGCGTCATCATCAACGTCTCGTCGATGAACGCCTTCCGCCCGCTGACGAACATCGCGGCCTATTCCGGCGCCAAGGCGGCCGTCAGCAACTTCACCCAGTGGCTGGCCGTCTACATGTGCCAGCGCCACTCCGCGAAAATCCGCGTCAACGCCATCGCACCGGGGTTCTTCCTGACCGCTCAGAACCGCTTCCTGCTGACCAACCCGGACGGATCGGCCACCCCGCGCGGAAACACGATCATCACCCACACCCCCATGGGCCGCTACGGCGAACCGGGCGAACTCGTCGGGGCGCTGGTCTGGCTGATCTCCGACGCGTCGAAATTCGTCACCGGGATCGTCGTCCCCATCGACGGCGGATTCAGCGCGTTCTCAGGAGTGTGAACATTGACAATTGCCAAGTGACAATTGGCAATGGTTTCGAGGGGGTTGTGCGTGAATGCGGACGATTTGAAAAAACGGACGCGGAGCTTTGCCCTTCGCGTGCTTCGACTGGCTGAGGCGATCCCCCGGGGGCGGGCCGCGGACGTGGTCGCTCGTCAGATGCTTCGCTCCGCGACCAGCGTTGCCGCAAACTATCGTGCGGCGTGTCTGGCGAGGAGCCGGTCGGAGTTTGCGGCAAAGCTGGGCGTCGTGCAGGAGGAGGCGGATGAGACGGTGTTCTGGATCGAGTTTGCCGCAGAAGCGATGATGGTTCGACAGGGACAAATTGCGGCATTGGTCAAGGAAGGAAAAGAAATCCTGGCCATCATGGTCGCGTCCCGGAAAACGGCGAAAGCTGCCAAGCGTACGTGATGCAACAGGGCCAATTGTCATTTGTCATTTGTCAATTGTAAATCAGGAGCGTGTGATGTCGGAACATGTCAAGACGTTGAAGGGTTTCGCGAAGACCAAGGACTTTTTCATCGGCATCGACTCGGACGGCTGCGCGTTCGACACGATGGAGATCAAGCACAAGGAGTGCTTCATCCCGAACATCATCAACTCCTGGGGCCTCCAGCCGGTATCAAAGTTCGCGCGGGCGGCAGCCGAGTTCGTCAACCTGTACAGCCAGTGGCGCGGCATCAACCGCTTCCCGGCGCTGACGATGACGTTCGACCTGCTTTCCGAGTGGGACGAAGTGCTCGAACGCGGATACAAGAGCCCCGAGTGCCAGTCGCTGCGGGACTGGATTGAGACGGAGACGGCGCTGGGCAACCCGGCGCTGAAGAAGAAGGTCGAGCAGACGCGCGACCCGGTGCTCACGCGGGCGCTGGAGTGGTCGACGGCCGTCAACAAGGACGTCGAGAAGATCGTCCGCAACTGCCCGCCGTTCCCGCACGTCCGCGAGAGCCTTCAGAAGATCCAGCCGAAGGCCGACGTGATGGTGGTCTCGGCCACCCCGGGCGAGGCGCTGCGGCGCGAGTGGGAAGAGCACGACATCGCGAAGTTCGCCGGACTGATCGCCGGGCAGGAGCTGGGCAGCAAGAAGGAGCACATCCAGCACGCCGCCGCCGGCCGCTACGAACCGGCGCGGATGCTGATGATCGGCGACGCCCTGGGCGACATGAAGGCCGCAAAGGCCAACAACGCCCTGTTCTTCCCCATCAACCCCGGGCACGAGGCGGACTCGTGGAAGCTCTTCTTCGAGGAGGCGGCCGACCGGTTCTTCGCCGGCTCCTACGCGGGCGACTACGAAAAGAGACTCATCGAGAAGTTCATGACCTACCTGCCCAGCACCCCGCCTTGGAAGAAATGCTGTTGCTCGCGCGGCGGATGCTGCGAATAATCGCACCGCGTAATCCAACTACGAAAACAGCCCACGGAATGCATTCCGTGGGCTGTTTTGTTTTTCCTTGCGATGCGCCGTCTCGGAAAGAACCTGAGCGGGATTTCGGGATTCCCGGGATTCCACGGATTTTTTTGTTTGCGAAAATCTCCGGAATCCGCTGAATCCGTGAAATCCCGCTCTCTTTCCTTCCGCGCGGGTCACTGCATCCCGAACATCTTTTCCTTCAGGTCCAGGTAGTAC
>JAKJDA010000434.1 GCA_022706165.1 Candidatus Hydrogenedentota bacterium
GGGCCATCATGTGGTTGGACGACAAGGGCGCGGTAAAAGGGGCGGCGGCCAAAAAGATACTCCGCAAAGAGCCGCTGCCCGTTGGACGATAGTGTTTCCGCAAGCAAACCCATGTGACGCGGCAACGAAGTTGTAACGGCAACCGTTTTAGAGGATGGGCCATGAAAGAAGAGCAAAAGCAAGTCAAGTATCCAGGAATACGCGAAGCGATGGACGGCAATACCGCCGTGATCTATTGCGAGCGTGAGTCGAGCGACGCGGCAGGTGCGTATCCGATCACGCCCTCGACGCAGATGGGCGAGTATTGGGCCGAGCAGGCGGCAGCCGGTCACATCAACATCTCCGGACGTCCGCTGATCTTCATCGAGCCGGAAGGCGAACACGCGGCGGCGGCGGTGACCGCAGGTCTGTCGATGACCGGTCTGCGCTCGACGAACTTCTCCTCGGGCCAGGGCATCGTGTACATGCACGAGTCGTTGTATGGCGCGGTGGGCAAACGCCTGACATACGTGTTGAACATGGGATGCCGCGCGATCACCAAGGCGACCTTGAACGTGCACGCCGGACACGACGACTACCACGCGGTGGACGACGCCGGTTTCTTTCAGGTCATGGCCAAAAACGTGCAAGAAGCGTGCGACCTCAACATCATTTCCCACCGCATCGCCGAGTTGGCGCTGAATCCCGGCATCGTCGGCCAGGATGGCTTTCTGACCACCCACCTCATCGAATCGCTGATGCTGCCCGAGCGCGACCTCATCGAAGAGTACCTGGGCCGCCCCGACGACATCATCGACACGCCGACGCCCGCGCAAAAAATCATCTACGGCGAAACCCGCCGGCGCATCCCCGAATTGTGGACCGTCGACGACCCCGTGATGGCAGGCATCGTGCAAAACCAAGACGCCTACATGCAGAGCGTGGCGGCGCAACGCCCGTTCTTCTTCGATCACATCGCCGCATTGGCCGATCAAGCCATGGAAGAATTCTACGCGCTCACCGGCCGCCGCTACCGCCGCGTTTCGACGTACAAAATGGAAGACGCCGAATACGTGATCCTGGGCCAGGGAAGCATGATTCCAAACGCGGAAGCCGTCGCGGATTATCTGCGCGAAACGCGCAAACTCAAGGTCGGCGTGGTCAACATGACCATGTTCCGTCCGTTCCCGGGCGAGGCGCTTGGCGCGATGCTGAAAGGCAAAAAGGGCGTGGCCGTGCTCGAACGCACCGACCAGCCCTTGGCCGAAGACCAGCCGTTGATCCGCGAAGTGCGCGCCGCCCTGCTGCGCTGCATCGAAAACGGCCTCGGCAAGACCAAGGCATACCCCGAGTACGACGCCTACAAGGCCGAGGACATGCCGCCGTTGTATTCCGGTTGCTACGGCATGGGCAGCCGCGACCTCCAGCCCGAAGCGTTGATCGGCGCCATCGAGAACATGCTTCCGGACGGCAAACAGAAGAAAACCTTCTACCTGTCGATCGACTTCATCCGCGACAAGGCCTATTCGCCGAAACAGGAAATCTACCAACAGGAAATTCTGGCGGGCTATCCGAACATCAAAAACCTGAGCGTCCGCGGCTCCGAAAACCCGAACCTGATGCCCAAGGACAGCGTCACGGTGCGCTTCCACTCGGTCGGCGGTTGGGGCGCCATCACGACCGGTAAAAATTTGGCGATGACGCTTTTCGATCTGTTGGGCTACCACATCAAGGCGAACCCGAAATACGGCTCCGAAAAGAAAGGGCAGCCGACGACCTACTACTTGTCCGCCGCGCCCGAGCCCATCCGCGTGAACAGCGAATATTTCTACGTGGACGTCGTGCTTTCGCCCGATCCGAACGTGTTCGGCCATTCGAACCCGCTGGCCGGCCTGAAAAAAGGCGGCGTGTTCGTGATTCAGTCCGACCTCGAAACGCCGGAAGCCGTGTGGAACAGCATCCCGCGCGCGTTCCAGCAGATCATCATCGACAACGAAATCAAGGTGTTTTACCTGGACGCCTTCAAGATCGCCCGCGACGAGGCCTCCGATCCCGAACTGCAGTTCCGCATGCAAGGCATCGCGTTCCAAGGCGCGTTCTTTGCCGCATCCCCGGTCATGCAACAAGCCAAACTGACCGATCAAAAGCTGTTCGACGCGATCGAATCGCAGTTGAAACACAAATTCGGAGCCAAAGGCGCGCGCGTCGTCGAGGACAACCTGCGCGTCGTGCGCCGAGGCTTCACGGAACTCACGGAAATCGCCAACAAGACCGTGAGCGCCCAGGCGGCCATCGAGGTCAAAAAAGAAGTCGCGTTGCCCATAATGTTGAAGGAAATGCCGGTCAGCGAGTCCCGTTCGACGGACATCCACCGGTTCTGGGAACAGACCGGGAACTTCTACCTGACCGGCAAGGGCAACGACAACATCGTCGATCCCTTCATTGGCGCCTCGCTGGTGCCGGCGGCCACCGGCGTGTTCCGCGACATGACCGGCATCCGCTTCGAGCATCCGGAGTGGATCGCCGAGAACTGCACCGCCTGCGGCAACTGCTACGTCGAGTGCCCGGACTCGGCGATTCCCGGCCTGGTTAGTTCCGTGGGCGACGTGCTCAACACGGCGATCAACCGTATCGAGACCGGCGGCACGCCGACGCGCTACCTGCGCCGCGCCGCGCGGTCCATCGAGAAGAAGCTGCGCACCCTGGTCGACAATGAAGGCGGCTTCGTCCGTCCGCTGTTCGACCGCGCCATGGATGCCGTCCTGGCCGAGACGCCCGAAGCCGAGCGTGCCGGCCTCGCCGCCGAATTCACCCAGTTGCAGATCCACCTCGGCGGCTTCCAGTTC
>JAKJDA010000435.1 GCA_022706165.1 Candidatus Hydrogenedentota bacterium
CCCGCCGGCGCCGAGCGCGCGACGCATCGTCTCTGGCGGAACGGAGACGATGTTCATATCACCCTTGGGTTTGACGCCCCCATTCTTATCGGAGACAAAACCACCATCGTTGTGAAGGAAGGCGGCCAATCGCCCCCAGGGGCTTTGTCCCCGGACGGAGCCGGCGCCGCTGTAGGGGAGCCGTGAGAAGCATGCGCATGTACGGAATAACCGGGGGGGCGGGAAGCGGCAAAACCGAAGCAGCCAAACGGTTTGCCGCGCTGGGCTTTTCCGTGTTCGATGCGGACGCCCTGGGGCACGAGATCATCGAGCCGGGGGGGGCGGCGGAGTCTGCCGTTCTGGAGGCGTTTGGCGATGCCATTTTGACCGACGGAGGCATAGATCGGACGAAGTTGGGGGCATTGGTTTTTCAGGATTCCGCGGCCCGGGCGCGGCTCAATGCGATCATGCATCCGCTCATTCATGACGAGGTGTTTCCTGTTATTGTCGACGCCGCCTTGCTGGCGGAGAACGGCCGCAAGGAACCGTGGCTGGCCGGTCTTGTTCTCGTGTTATGTTCGCGCGAGGAGCGTCTCCGGCGTTTGGTGACGCGCCGGGGCTTGACACCCGTTCAGGCCAACCAGCGGATGGACGCCCAGAGTCCTCCAGAAAAAAAGCTTGCGTTGGCGGATTATGTGATCCACAATGAGGGGAGTGTGGAGGCGCTTTGGGACCAGGTGGATGCCATAGCGAAGGCGGTGCGGAATGAAGGAAAGTGAGCCGGTCAGGTGTCCGGAATGCGGCTTATTTTACAAGCCGGAGGCGGGCCGCGGCATGTGCGCGGGGTGTTCTGCGTTGTTTGCCCATCAAACCGTTTTGATCGGGCATGCCATGGCGCGCATGAATCTGTGCACGCCGGAAGCCATCGCCTCGTTTCTATGCATTCCTGTGCGCCGCGTACGCCGCATTATGGAGACGGGGCCGTTTTTTCCCGCTAGCATACAGACAGGCAGACATTGTCTGCGCTGCGGAGCGGAAGTCGCCCTTGACGCAAAGGCCTACTGCGTGGCCTGTCTTCTCGAACTGGCCCATCTAGACGATGCGCTGAGCGTTGCCCCGGAAGTTCTCTCGCCGCATACTCCCTGCCCCCCCCTGCCGTGACGCGCGCGAATGCGGCGAACGGCTCGCTCGCGGTTCGGATTTGTGCTATAGTCTGACGCCCACGCCGGAAAACCCCGGAAAACCCTTCGGCGAATCCGTGTCCGGGCGGGATATCCAGGAGATCGGATGAAAAAAACTACGCAGTTGACATGGCAGTTGCTGTTCGCCTTTTCGTTGGCTGGACTGTTGATATGGTTCATGTTTCGCGATGTTCCTTTTTCGGAGTTTCGGAAGGCCTTGACGGAGGTCCAAGCGGAATGGCTTATCGTGATGCTAATTCCGACTTTGGGGAGTTTTGTGACCCGCGTTTTCCGATGGGGCTATATTGTGCGCACAGCCGGTCCGGTGACCTTCCGGGATATGTTCAGTGCGACGCAGATTGGATTTCTTGTCAACTTCACGGTTCCCTTCCGTTTGGGGGAAGTGGTGCGCGCCGTGGCGTTGACGCGTCTGTCGAAGATTCCGCTCACCAAAAGCATCGCGTTTTCCGCTCTTGATCGCGTCGCGGATTTATTCGGACTGATCGTCGTGGTGGCGATTGCGGTGAGGTCCCTCAAGATATACGATATCCCGGAATTCAATCTGCCCGCCTCCGTGTCCCGTCTTGGCAGCGACATCCCGGTGTCGGTCGCGCTCATCCGGAAGGTGGCGTTTCAGACCGAGCTTGCTCTGGGGGGGCTGGTGGCGTTGCTGGTGTTGGTGTATCTCAAGCAAGACTTGGTGATTCGCGTGATGCGCTGGATGGCGGGACTGGTCTCGAAGCGTCTTGCCGAACGGGCGGTTGGGGCCTTGAATGGATTTGCGGCAGGGCTGCACATATTCCGGTCTGCCGGGGATATGCTCAAATGCGTGGCGTGGTCACTGGCGACGTGGGCGTTTTTCGTCATGGGCATTTACTGCTTGATGCGGGCCTTCGCTTTCGAGGGGCCGTGGTACAGCGTTTTCGTCATGCAAGCCTTGCTGGCGCTTGCCGTGAGTTTGCCGCTGACGCCGGGCCTCATTGGTCAATTCCAAATACCGATCATCATCACCCTGCTCTGGCTGACGCCCAACGTGTCTGCTCCGCAGGCGCTTGCGGCATCCTTCGTATGTTATGCCATTAACCTGATCCTTATCATCGCCACAGGAATTGTCTGTGTCTGCATCGAGCGCCGGCGTCTTTTCGCCTTTGGCTGGTTCACGGCGAAGCCGCAGCCTGATTCCTCGCCGGGATGAACCATCGGACTGGACGCGGCGGGTTGACATCGCGCAAAACGGTCTGCTCCAATGACGCGTTTTGTTTGCGGCATGGCAACGCCTGGCGTTGGATCGCGCGCCAGGTCGTCCTTATAATTGAGAGGCATGTGCGTGGGACATAGCGAAAGACGCTGGGATGGCTTGCATCTGGCCACATTCGTGTTGTGGGCTCACTTTTTTGCCTTTGGCCTGTTACCGGAAGAGAGTTTCCGCATGTTGCGCGATTTTGGGCATGTGGCGACGCAGCAGGCGCTTGTGAATTCGTCTCTAGCCATATCGCTTTCCCTTTCCTTGTATTTGGCTTTTTTTGCGTATCGGCAGTGTCGGGAGGCGGGGCTTTCCTTCGAGGCGTCCCAGGCGCGCGCGGTGCAGGCATGGGTGCTGGGGCTTGTGGCGTTTTTGCCGTTCCCGCTTTCATTGGCCCTGAATTACCACGATATTCC
>JAKJDA010000436.1 GCA_022706165.1 Candidatus Hydrogenedentota bacterium
CGCTGGTCAAACGCATGCTGGTTTCGATGGAGGCCAACGTCGAAACAGACGCGGGCGCCTCCGAAGTCGTGGCGTCGGAGGAAGGATAGTAGCGTTGGATGGCCTTGCGAATGTCCTCGGGGCTGCACAAAATGGGCTTGATCCGCAGTTTCGTCGCTTCCTCGAGCTTGCCGATGGTGATTCGGTCCAAGGGACAGACCATGCCCAGCGTCAACAGCGACCCCAATTTGTCGATGGGGAACACCTCGTGGGCGATGGCGAATTCTTTGGGAACGAGGCTGACGACTTCCTTGGGTATCTCATACTGCGACAGATCGATGCTGGCCATGCCGGGACGTTTGGCCAGAAATTTCACGAAGGCGTCCACGTCCAAATGACCCAACGCGATGAGATTGTCGACGGTTTTGCCGCCCCGCGATTTTTGCAGATCGAGCGCTTCCTGCAACTGGCCCGGCGTAATGAGATCCGCCTCGACCAGCAACTCGCCCACGCGTTTTTCGGGAGGGCGCCGCGCCGCCTGGACGGGTTCCTGCCGGATAGAACTCTCCCCATTGTTCGTCATCGCTGCATCCTTTATTCCCGTTCCGTTTGGCGCCGCAATGCCACCAGTCTAGCGGTTGCCTATTTCCCAGTCAAGGAGCGCCGATTGGCCGCCATGACCACGATCTCCATGCACATTCCCATCGTTTTGGGGAAGGACAGCGTCCGGCGCTGCGTTTACAACGAAAAAAAAGAATTAGATAAAGAGTGACAACAGTTATGTTTATGCAGTTCTCATTGACAAAACGAGGCAACTGTGTCATCCTATACTTCCATGACGTGGTGTTTTAATAGGTGTTTTCTTAATCGCAGCAGCAGTGGTTCTGCCGGAAAGAAGGTCGTGGCGCATGTGCCTGCGGACGCTTTCTGGGGGGGAGAGAAGGAGGACAAGATGATGGGCTCGAAGACAGGCGCAGTTGTGGTGGTAATGCTGACGTTAGCGTTCGTGTGGGCGTTGCCGGCCCACGGTTTTGTGTCGGTCAAGTACTATACCTTGACAGGCCTGCCAGGCAACGACGCGTTCAACGTCAATCCCTTGAACGTGGCCCATGCGCTGATTGCCGGCGGCGGCGATGGCGACAACGACGGGCCAGGGTCGCTAACGGCCAAAAAACCAACGAATTATCCGTGGCGGCAGTATGCCACGAACGATGAAACGCTGTTGAAGCCCGACGGCATGGCCGACGGGATGATCTTCAGCGTATTTGAATATCTGTATGCGACGCCCTCGGCCCCCAAGCATGCCGAAGCCGTGGCCGCGTTCAACGCCAACAACGCCGCCCTGATCGCCTACCTCGATCAGCACCCCGTATACGCAACAACGCCAAACGTGACCCCCAGTTTCCTGTATGCGTTTGCCGTCCAGGATTCCGCTTCGAATCCGGTCGCCGTTTTCATCGGCATTCCGGCCGGGGCGACTCAGGCGCAAATACAGGCCACCCACGACAATGCCAAGCGCGCGGCCCATTATTTGAGGATGCTGGCGCGCATCACGGTCAGCGAGCACTTGTCCATCGCGGGCAATGATCTCTGGGCGTTCATCGGTCTTTCGGGAGCCGGCGCCAACCAGCAATCGGACATCCCGGCAGGAGCCGACTGGACAACCCTGACGTATGTGCCCGGCTTTGATATGACCTCCAACACGCCGGTCGTGGACATCGTGGCCTCGATGCCGGGGGTGGACCGCTCCTTTGCGAACCTGTTGAAGCCCAGCGGCGATTTCGACGGCGACGGCTATACGAACCAGGCGGAATACGACCGCATCCTGTCGAACATGATCGCCGAATACAACGGCACGACGCCCCCTCCGGCGAGTCCGATTCCGCTCGATAGCAAATTCTCGGTGTTCAGCCGTGAAAAGAAGGACGAGTTCATCGGCCGTTTCATTTCGTCGGCGATTACAAACGAGGTGGGCGGCATCGAGCCCGGCCCGCCGGTCATCTCCCTTTCCCCGAAGACCTACTCCGTCCTCGAGACGGCCGGATCGGCGACCGTCACGGTTGTGTTGGACACCGCCCCAGCCGCCAAGACGGTGACGATCAACTATGCCACCTCGAACGGAACCGCCACGGCGGGCGCGGATTACACCGCGGCGTCGGGCACGCTTTCGTTCACCGGCAGCGAAACCTCGAAGACCTTCTCGGTCACGATTCTTAACGACGCGGAGGCAGAAGGCGACGAGACCATCAACCTGACGCTCTCCAGCCCGACCAACGGCGCGCTCGATGCAGGAAATGCGACGGGCACGATCACCATTTTGGACGATGACATCGATTCGGACGGCGATGGTCTGCTGGACATTTACGAAACGAACGACGGCATCTTCAATCCGCCGACGAGTTTGGGAACCGATCCCGATAACTGGGACACGAACGGCGACGGCGTGGCGGACGGCTTGGCGTACAAGCTTGGTTTCGATCCGAACACCTACGACCTGTCCGGGCAGCTTCCCTTGGCAGGCGCCGCGGGATTGTTGATCCTGGCCCGGGATGTGGCGCGGTCGGCGTGGCGCGGCTGCGCAAGAGGAACAGAAAATAACGTTCAGTGCGGCAGAGGCTGATTCCCAGCCCCTGCGATGTCGCGGAGCAGCCTTTCTCAAACGGGAGAGGCTGCTCTTTTTTGAAGGACGGACCGCTTTCCGGCATCTTCCTGCCGCGCTTCGAAGACCGCGCGAAGGAACGTCCAGCGAATGCTGGGCAATTGCATAAAAGGCCGAGGGAAATTGTGCATGGGAATAGGCATCGTTGATGTCTTTGTAGCGCCCGGTCTCTGTGCCGG
>JAKJDA010000437.1:0-366 GCA_022706165.1 Candidatus Hydrogenedentota bacterium
GCCTGGCCGGCGATCCCGCGGAAGCCCGCTGGAACGCCCAAAAAGACGTGCACATGGCGGCAGGCATGACCTGCACCGATTGCCACCGCAACAAACTAGACCATCAAATTGTCACCGGGCGCGAAAAAGCCCCCGGCGGCGACATGTATTCGTGCCGCGGCTGCCACTACGGAACCGGAGGCGACTCCACCATCGTCAAGCCGCGCGCCCCGCATCCGAAACACAAGGGTTTCCCCCCCCTTCATTTCGAGAAATTGAGTTGCACCGCGTGCCATTCCGGCCCGCAACCCGGCGACGAGACGCACGCCGTGCGCACCTCGCGCGCCAACCGCTTCGGCATCCACGGCCGCGCCCATTGGGACACCG
>JAKJDA010000437.1:376-2799 GCA_022706165.1 Candidatus Hydrogenedentota bacterium
CCTGCCATATATTCAGGCCCCGGTTTTCGAGCGCCAAAGCGACGGCTCCATCATGCCGATGTACGCTGTCTGGCCCGCATTCTGGGGCGTGAAAAGAGGCGACGCCGTCAAGCCGTTGCCCCTGGATCGGACCTCCGCATTGGTCACGCAGGCCATAACGACGTCCGTTCCGCAAGACGCCCCCGCGAAGGATCTGCCGGCCCCGGAAACAGACAACGCAGCGCAGGCTCCATCCGAGAGCGCCGATGCGGACGCAACCGCCGCTGAATCCGCCGCAGACGCCGCTGTGGCAAGCGAGAACAGCGAAACCCTCGCGCCGCCTGAAGCGACCGGCGAAACCCTCGAAGCGGAACCACCCGTCAAAGAACCCTATACCCCCTTGACCGACCGGCAAATTGCCGCCGCCTTGCTGGCGCTGGCTTCGAGCGGAGAGGTCGACGGCGCGCCGGTGTATGTGTGTTCCGGCAACGAGTATGCCCTCAATGCGGACGGAACCTTGACGGTCGCCGCCGATACGCCCGCCGCCGCGCCGTACCGCTGGCAGCTGGGCCATGACGTGCGACCGGCCTCACAAGCTCTCGGCGCGGGCGGTTGCACGGATTGTCACGCGATCCGATCGCCCTTCTATTTCGCGACGGTGTCCCTGCAAGGACCCGCCGTCGCAGGCAACGCGCCAACCGGCATCCCAATGCACCGTTTCCTCAAGGAATCCCCTGCTTTCGCGACGCTCTGGGGCCTTGAATTCCAGGTGCGGCCCCTGTTCAAGCTCGTGATGTTCGCGACCTGCGCGTTGATGGCCTCTGTGCTGGCATTGTACGCATTCAAAGGCTTGGCTTACTTGATGAAGAAGATATAAAAGAGAAGGAGGCCCCTGCCAAGGGGTTTCGCCTTCCCCTCATGGAACAGGATGGCTTGATATGAATATTTGTGGCGCTTTCGCCGTCTGGATCCGACGCCTGTTGTACCTGGCTGTCGCGGCATCGGCGTTGCTGTTAGGCGCCAGCGGGGCCTATGCCTTGTTCCGCGACGGCGGGCTACGCGGCTATCTGCTGATGGCGCACACGTCGCTGGGCGGATTGTTTGCCGTGACGCTAGCCTTGTTCGCGGTATGTTACGGCGAGCGTTGCCGGCTTGTTCCGGACACGCCCGTCCACGTGGGACAGCGCATATGTTTTTGGTTGTTCCTAGCCTTGGGCGCAACGTCGGCGCTGTCGGTGTCGCTGTGCATGTTGCCGCTTGCAGGCACGCATGGCCAGCATCTGCTCGTGGCGACGCATCGCTACTGCGGCTACGGCATTGCGTTAACGGGCTTGGCCCATCTGTACTTCGTGGTTTCGAGCAAAAAGACGTCATGCAACGCACGAGGAGGAGAAGCATGAACACGATTCGTCTGCTAACGGCCGCCGTCCTGCTAGGTTTTGCGGGATTGACTTCGATCGCGATCGCCCAGGAGCCGGCCACAGCCGCGGATTCGGCTTCCTCCGATCTGGAACCCATCAAAATCGACCTGCCTCGCCCAATGTTCGTCGGGACCCCCGCCGACATCAAATCCGACAATCTTGAACCCGTCACGGGCCAGCAACGTCCTCCCTTCCTGGCTCCCAAAGGCGTAACGAATGTCGCCGCGAGCAAGGAGGTCGTCTCCAGCGACAAAGCCCCAATCCTCGGCGATATGGAGCAGATCACCGACGGCGATAAGGAAGGCTCCGACGGCAGCTTTGTCGAATTGGGACCGGGCGTCCAATGGGTGCAAATCGATCTCGGCGCGCAGACCGAGATTTTCGCCATCGTCGTATGGCATTACCACGCCCAGGCCCGGGTGTACAAAGACGTCATCGTGAAAGTCTCCGACGACCCCGACGCCATCAAGAACGTCACGACCGTCTTCAACAACGACCACGACAACTCCTCGAAGCTCGGAATTGGCAAAGACAAGGAATACATCGAAACCAACGAAGGCAAGCTGTTCGACGCCAAGGGCGCGAAGGGGCGCTACGTTCGCCTCTATAGCAACGGCAACACTTCGAACGAGTTCAACGATTACATCGAAGTCGAAGTCTACGGCCGCCCCGCAAAGTAATCGCGAAGACTAGAGCATTTTCGCTAATTATGCCTACGCCATGTACGATCAAGAAACCCTGGCGAAAATGCTCTCACAAGACGGACCGTAGGCATAAAAAGTTAAACTGCTCTAAGGAGTCGCCTGAGCCGCCGCGTCTATCTCGAACGCGGCGGCTTCTTCGTTCTTGCCTTGACAGCGAAGGGCTGTCGCAAGACGCGCCCGGGTGGTTGCGTCGCGGGGTTGCGCTTCACATGCCGCACGAAGATGCGCCTCGGCCTCGTCTGGCCTCCCTTCGGCCAACGACAATCTCCCCAACGACTGGTTCGCCAAAAACCGCACCCCCGCATCCTCCGGGTCCCTC
>JAKJDA010000438.1 GCA_022706165.1 Candidatus Hydrogenedentota bacterium
GGACGCGACTCGTCGCCTTGGCCTCGTGTCATTTCCTCAGTGGATGCCGTATCGATGTCGATGGCATCGGGCGGCGCTTACACGATCGCGGCATCCTCTTTTGCCTCGACGCCATTCAGACGCTGGGCGCGTTTCCGTTGTCCGTCGAGCATGTCGATTTCCTCAGCGCGGACTCGCACAAGTGGCTCCTGGGTCCCTGCGGCGCGGGCATTTTCTACGTAAAAACGGCGTGCCGCGAACGGATCGTGGAACGTCGTGTCGCCACAATTCGTCGCGCAGGACGCCATCCAATTCGAGACCGGAGGCCGCCGGTACGAACCCGGCATCCTGAACATTCCCGGCATTGCCGGCATGCTGGCGTCAATGCGGCTGTTGCTCGACATCGGCATCGACGCCATCGGACAGCGCCTGCTGGAATTGCGCGGGGCGCTTGTCGATCGACTTCGGCCTTTGGGATACCAGCCGCTGCTTGACGCGGATACGCCCGACGCCGATCGCCGTCTATCTGGAATCGTGAGCGTGTCGCATCCGACGCGCGACCTCGCGGCAATCGTCCGCGAACTCGACGCGGGGGGAGTCAGCGTGTCGCTGCGGCACAATCGGCTCGGGCAAGCGTTCATCCGTTTTTCGCCGCACTTCTACAATACCGACGAAGAAATCGACCGGGCGATCGCCCTCATGCAGTCGTAGCGGGCGGCCTGTTGCGATCGATCATGCGGCAAAGGGTCGCGGCGTAGATTCCCGCCCCAAAGCCGTTGTCGATATTGACGACGGCAATGCCGGAGGCGCACGAGTTCAGCATCGTCAACAGCGGCGCAAGACCGCCGAAATTCGCCCCATACCCCACGCTCGTAGGCACGGCTATCACGGGGGTCTCGACAAACCCGGCAATCACGCTTGGCAAGGCGCCTTCCATGCCTGCGCACACGACAAGAGCGTTGGCGTTGTTGAGCAATTCGTGCTGGTTCAGCAACCGGTGAATGCCCGCCACCCCCACGTCGTACACGCGCTTGACGCACCCCCCGACGGCCTCGCACGTGACCGCCGCTTCTTCCGCCACGGGCAAGTCCGAAGTGCCCGCGCATACGATCGCGACATAGCCGCTGAGCGGTTCCGGCCGCGATACGGTGATGCGAATGGCGCGGGCCAATTCGTGGTGCTCGGCGTCCGGATGAACCTTGAGCACGGCGCGAACGACCTCCGGGCTGCACCGCGTCGCGAGGATATTCGTGTCGCGCTCCCGCATGCGTGAAACGATCGTGACGACTTGCTCGGGAGTCTTTCCCGAACAGAAGATGGTTTCAGGGTATCCTTTGCGCAAGGCGCGGTGGTGATCGATCTTCGCGAAGCCGATGTCCTCGAACGGCAACGTGCGCAGACGTTCCATCGCGTCGGCCGCGGCCATTTCGCCCGCAGCGACAGCCTCCAGCAAATCTCGCAATTTGACGGCGTCCATCCCGGTGTCCTCGTGTTGCATCCATCCTGCCAAAGACATGGTACGCGAACCGGGCCGGCAATAAAACTCCCCCGGAAGCCTTTCCGGGCCTTGCGTGCGCGTCGCGAGGATCTTCTACGAAACGCGGTTGGATTGAAAAGCGCCTCGCGCTATGCCAACATCCTTGCCGGAACCATCGGGATGCGTCACATGGATGCGCCCTTGCGTTTCTTGGAAAGCAACGACATGCGAGCCAACGGAGGCAGTGGATGCGTATCGTCAACGTCGAACGCCTGAAACCGGGATTCATTATTGGGCGTCCGCTCACGGACGAGAACGGCATGGTGCTTCTGAACAGCGGCGTGCAACTCACCCAAGCGTATATCGACGCGCTGATCGCGAAAGGCTACTCGCGCCTGTACGTCAAGGACCCGGAATCGCTTGTCGATGTCGAGCCCGAAGAAGACATAACGCCCTTGCTGCGCACCCGGGCGCTCAAGGCGGTGCAAGAGTGCTACTCGTCCATCGAAAAGGAATTCGCGGATTTGCGCGGCCGATCGATGGCGGATGTCAAGAACGCGATCCAATCGGACTCCGTGAAGACGCTGATGTCCTCCAGCGGCGCGCTGGGGAAGGTCTCCAGTCTTGTGACAAACATCATGGAGGAAGTGCTCAACCACAGCACGCTGACCGGGCTTACCTCAATCAAATCCGCGAATTCGAAACTCTACGAACACTCGATCGACGTCTGCGTCATCTCCATCATGATCGGACAAAACGTGGGGTTGAATACCGTGAAGCTGAAGCAGCTCGCCATGGGCGCTTTGCTTCATGATATCGGCATGGTGTTCGTCGAGCCGGGCGTCGCCGAGACGCGACGGCTGCGCCAACACACCCTGCTCGGGTTCGAGTTGCTCAAGGCCACCGACAACCCCGACATTCTCGCGCCTCATGTGGCGCTGGAGCATCACGAGCACCAGGACGGCTCCGGGCAGCCGCGGGGGACCGTCGGCGGCAACAAAATAGAGCGCGACCGCAATCTGCCGGCTCCGATACCGACGTTGATCGGAGAGATCGTGGCCGTCGCCAACACGTACGACCGGCTGTTAAGCGGCGCCGAGTCGGCGGCTCCGGTGCTTCCCGACGAAGCCGTCGCTTCCATTCGGGACATGGCCGGGCCGATCCTAAACAGGGCCGTCGTGTCGGTGTTTTTGCGCCTCGTTCCGGCGTACCCGCTGGGCATCGAAGTGATTGTCCGGGGCGGGAAATACCGAAATTATTCGGGCGTCGTCACCCAAGTCAACCGGAACGCGCTGGATCGTCCATGGATTGCGCTGACCCACGACGAACACGGACG
>JAKJDA010000439.1 GCA_022706165.1 Candidatus Hydrogenedentota bacterium
CTACGGTCTTGAAAGCATCATCGTAGCGCGATCGGAAACGCCGTGGGTCTTCGCGGCGAATCTGGTCGCGAATAATGCCGGCGGCTTTGCCCTGGTTCTTGCGGGCATGTGGTTGGCCCGAACGTTCCTTTGAGGAGGTGAATCATGGCGCTGTCCTACAACGTTGTCGAGATATTCACAAGCGAAGGCGCACGATGCCGCGGCAAATCCATAGTCGAGACCATCATCCAATACGTGCGGGCGCAGAAGATCGCCGCCCGCTGCATCGCAACGCGCGGCATCATGGGGTGCTACGAGAGCGGCGAAATCGCCACGCAACGCATCGTCGACATCTCCTACAACATGCCGATTAAAATCGAAGTGATTCTGCCCGCCGCCGAACTCGAACGCATCCTGCCCGGAATCGAGGACATCGTGACGGACGGCATTGTGGTAGTGGAAGACATGCAAATCCGCAGCCACCGCACAGAAAAGCGCCTTGTGCCTCGCCATCTCCTGGTGCGGGATGTCATGACCGCATCTCCCGTTGCCGTCCATCCCGCCACTCCGGTGCGCGAGATCGTCCACATCCTTCTATCGGCACAGTACAACGGCCTTCCCGTTGTGGACGACAAGGGCCGTTCCATCGGGATTATCACGCAAGATGACCTGATTGAACGGGCCGGGATGCCAATTAGGCTTGGCCTTCTTGGCGAGTTTGGGGCGCATCGGGTGGATGCGTGGCTCGAAACGGTTTCTCGCAAGACCGCTCAAGACACGATGACCTGTCCGGCAAAAACAATCGGCGCGGATAGGCCGCTGACCGAGGCCATAGACCTCATGCTGCGCCACAATTTGAAGCGCTTGCCGGTAGTGGAAAGCGGCGGGAAACTCGTAGGGCTTCTTGCGCGGTTTGACATTTTTCGGACCATCACCACAGAGACGCCGGACTGGGAGGCGCTGACCCGCCATAACGTGATCCTGCAAAATGCGCGCTTCGTGCACGACGTCATGCGCAGAGATACCCATACTACTCTTCCCGACACGCCAGTCGAAGAGATTGTGAAGGTCATCGACGCGAACGACATTCAGCGCGTGGCGGTCGTAGATGCGGACGGAAAACTTCTCGGCCTCATCACGGATCGCGACCTCTTCTCCGCGTTTTCTGCCGTTCATGGCGGCCTTTGGGATTATCTACTGAGCAAAGTAGCCTTCGGCAAGACAGCGCAAGTGCACAAAGACATTCTCCGGCATGCCCAAGCGCGCACGGCCAAGGAGATCATGAAGACAGACCTCGTGACGGTTCGGGAAGAAGCGCCGCTCGAAGATGCCATCCAACTGATGGTCAATCACCGGTTGAAGCGCGTGCCGGTTGTGGACGCCGAAGGCCGGTTCAAAGGCATGGTGAGCAGAGACTCGCTATTGCGCGCCGGGATTGCAGAAAAGTAGCCGGAACCATCGCGTTCCCTCCGAGAATCTTTTTCGGCAATTGCGCGAAAATACATGCTGAGACGCATTCATTTTGGGGGGCTCTATGTTAAAGGCCGTATTCGCCCTGCCGCGCACCGTTTGGCTGATTGGCCTGATCAGCCTGGTCAATGACAGCGCAAGCGAAATGATTTATCCGCTGATTCCTCTCTACCTCTCGTCCGTCCTGATGGCGGGACCGCGCGCTTTGGGCATCATTGAAGGCATTGCGGAGGCCACGGCCAGCTTGCTCAAGCTGTTTTCGGGCGTGGTGGTCGATCGCACGCGACGATGCAAACCTTGGATTGTATTTGGCTACGGCTTGGCGGGCATCGGGCGGCCCCTCATTGCTTTCGTCGGCAGTTGGCCATGGTTGTTGGCGATTCGTTTCGCTGA
Organism: Candidatus Hydrogenedentota bacterium; assembly: GCA_022706165.1. Taxonomy (GTDB): domain Bacteria; phylum Hydrogenedentota; class Hydrogenedentia; order Hydrogenedentales; family SLHB01; genus JAKJDA01. Next base: position 1,843 of record JAKJDA010000439.1, read on the forward strand.
CCGCGTAGGCAAAGGGCTGCGTTCATCGCCGCGCGATGCGCTACTGGCGGCCAGCGTCGCCACGGAACGACGCGGATTGGCCTTTGGTTTCCACCGGGCGATGGACAACGCCGGCGCCGTGCTAGGCCCGGTGGCGGCGGCCCTGTTGTTGAGCGCCAAGATGCCGCTCAAGGACATCTTCCTGTGGTCGGCCCTGTCGGCCGCCGTGTGCTTGGCTTTGGCCTTCTGGATTCGAGAGCCGCAAAGCGCCGATCCGCCAAAATCCAACGCGTTTGACTGGCGCCTAGGCGACATGCCGCCCGTATTCAAGCGGTATCTCGCAATAGTGGCGCTGTTCACGATGGGCAACTCCTCCAACATGTTTCTCCTGTTGCGCGCCAAGGAACTGGGCGTGCCAGAAGCCCAGATTCCTTTGCTGTGGGCGGCCGTCTCGGCGGTGGCGATGCTATTCGCCACGCCCTTATCGGCCTTGTCGGATCGAGTGGGTCGTGTGCGCCTGTTGGTTGGCGGATATATTGCGTATGGGCTGTTCTACGTCGGCTTGGGACTGATTGTTCGCGATGGCGCGTTGCTGTTTGTCTTGTTCGCATTCTACGGCCTGTTCATGGCGGCAACGGAAGGGGTGGAAAAGGCGCTGGTCGCCGACATCGCCCCCGCCGCCCGTCGCGGCACGGCATTCGGCTGGTTCAACCTTACGACGGGCGCATTCCTGTTGCCGGCATCCATCCTGTTCGGGTGGATGTATCAGACGGCATCCCCCCTCGTTGCATTCGCGTTTTCCGGCGGGTGCGCTTTTCTCGCCGCCGCACTGCTCTGGGGGTGGGTGGGCGCGAAAAAAACCAGCGCCATGCCTTGACAGCATGGCGGCATCTCCTTACCATGAGCCAGCGAACAATCAATGCCGGACGTTTGTCGGACTGCAAACTCCCAGTT
>JAKJDA010000043.1 GCA_022706165.1 Candidatus Hydrogenedentota bacterium
GGCTATGCGCGTCAATACTTTGATCCGCAACAGGCCATCGAGGGCGAGTCGCTGATCGCCGAGGCGTCTGCCACGGCGGGGGCCATCGTGAAGCAGGACCTTCCCATGATGAGCGGCGGGGCCCAGTTGCTTTGGGCCCCGGAGGCGCCGGGCCAGAGCGTGTCGGTTTCGGTTGCCGTTGTGGAAAAGGGGAGCTACGACCTTTTTGTCAGGCTAGGGCAAGCGCCGGACTATGGCGCTTGGCAGATTGAGGTGGATGGCAAAGCCGTGGGCGGCATTGTGGATTTGTATCAAGCGAACGCATCGATACGCGAAGTCTGTTTGGCGAATCTTCATCTTGAGGCGGGCGCTCATAGCGTGACGTTCGTGAACAAGGACAAGAACAAGGAGTCCAAGGGGTTTCTGCTAGGACTCGATGCCATGGTTTTCGCCGCTCGCTGAGAGGACGCGAAAGACGTTCGCGAGCGACCGTGTTGAGGCGAGGCGATGCAAGCGTGTTCGCGCGCGCCTGGATGGCGGGCGTACGGGCGCATCAAGACGAGAGGACGTAGCATGAACGACTGGGAAAATCATCGGTTGTTTCAACGCAACCGTTTGGCGGCCCGCGCGTATGGGTTTTCGCACCCGGATGAAGCGTCGGCGCTCGGCGGGTCGTTGGAGGCGAATCCCTGGGTTTTGCCGCTGAACGGACGGTGGAAGTTTCATGTTGCGCCGACTCCTCTTGAGGCGCCTGCGGATTTTTTTGCGGAAACGTTCGATAGCAGCGCTTGGGACGAGATTCCTGTTCCATCGAACTGGCAAATGTTGGGATATGGGAAGCCGCATTACACGAACGTGATCTACCCTTTTCCTGTCGATCCGCCGCATGTCCCCACGGAAAACCCGACGGGCTGTTACCTTCGCGAGTTTGATCTTCCCGCCGCGTGGGAAGGAAAGCGCGTGTTGCTCCGGTTCGAGGGGGTTGACAGCGCGTTTCATGTCTGGGTGAACGGATCGGAGGCGGGATTCAGCAAGGGGAGCCGGCTCCCGGCCGAGTTCGATGTCACCGCGCTTGTGCGTGCGGGACGGAATGTGCTGGCCGTTCGCGTGTGCCAATGGTCGGACGGCAGCTATCTCGAAGATCAGGACATGTGGTGGCTCAGCGGGATTTTTCGCGAGGTTTTGTTGACGGCGGTTCCGCATGTGCATGTGCGGGATTTCACGCTTGAAACGCGTTTCGATGCGTCGCACCGTGATGCGTCGTTGTCGGTTCGCGCGGAAATCGAGAATGCCGGCGACGCCGACGCGACGGGGTTTTCCTTTGAAATGCGCCTTTTGAATGCGCAGCGGGAGGTCGTGGCGGAAAAGACCCTCGTTTTGAACGCGGCTGCAGGGTCCGCGATCGACGCCGAAGCGACATTGGAGGTTCGCGCGCCGCTGAGGTGGTCCGCCGAAACGCCTTATCTTTATTCGTTGCTGATGACGATCAAAGAGCGGAGCGGTCGCGTGATCGAAGTCGTGCCGTGGCGCGTGGGTTTCCGGCAAATCGAGATTCGCAACGGCGTCTTTTTGCTCAACGGCGTTCCGATCAAACTGAAGGGCGTCAATCGCCACGAGTTTCACACGGATCATGGCCGAGCCGTGCCGTTCGAGGCGATGCGCGAGGACATCTTTCTCATGAAACGGCACAACATCAATGCCGTGCGCACCTCGCACTATCCGGACGATCCGCGATTCTATGATTTGTGCGACGAATACGGCCTCTATTTGATCGATGAATGCGATCTCGAAACGCACGGATTTTGCGTGATGTCGGAATTTCCCGAGGGGGAACTGCCGGTTTGGCGCCACAATCCCATGGACAATCCGGAGTGGGAAGGGGCGTGCGTTGACCGCATGACGCGCATGGTGCAGCGCGACAAAAACCGCGCTTCGGTGCTGATCTGGTCCTTGGGCAACGAAACCAATCTTGGCGTCAATCACGAAGCCATGGCGCGGGCCGCGCGGGCGCTTGACGCCACGCGTCCGATCCATTACGAGGGCGATCAGATACTCAAGATCGTCGACGTGTTCAGCCAGATGTATCCGCACGTCGACAACGTCGAGAAGATTGGCAAGGGCGAATACGTCATGGATTTCTTTGGGCATCCCGGTTGCCGGGACTACCGGGAAATGCCTTTCGTGATGTGTGAATACGCGCATGCGATGGGCAACGGCCCCGGCGGTTTGTCGGAGTACTGGGAGGCGATATACGCCCATCCGCGGCTGATGGGCGGATTCGTGTGGGAATGGTGCGATCACGGCATCCGGCAACGCATGGCGGATGGGCGAGAATATTTCGCGTATGGCGGCGATTTCGGCGATGAGCCCAATGACGGCAACTTCGTGTGCGATGGACTCGTGTTTCCGGATCGGCGCCCTTCGCCGGGGTTGATTGAGTACAAGAAAACGCTTGAGCCGGTCAAGGTCGAGGCGATGGATGTTCCTCGGGGCCGGGCGCGTCTTGTCAACCGATACGATTTTCGCTCGCTGGACCATCTTCAAATGACCTGGCGCCTGGAGGAAGAGGACGTTGTGCGTGCGGAGGGTTCCCAGTTCCTGCCGCATGTTCCCCCTCGCGCGCAGGCGGAGTTTTCGCTTCCCGAGGAACTGGTCCAGGCGTGGAAGCGGGAGCCGCATCTTACGCTGACGCTGTCGTTCGCGCATGCGGAGGAGGAAGCGTGGGCCCCTGTGGGGCACGAGGTCGCCTGGGCGCAGTTTTCCGCGCCCGCAGAAGAAGCGCCGCGTCATGCCAGAACCTCCGCAAAGGACATCGCGTTGTGCGAGAACGCAACCGCTATTCGGGCGCAAGGAGAGGGTTTCTCGTTTGAGTTCGATCGCGTGCGGGCCGTAGTGACGCGATGGACGGCGCACGGCCAAGACCTGGTGAACGCGGGGCCGCGGCTGCATTTTTGGCGGGCTCTTACCGATAACGATCGGCTGAGCCGGATGGGAAAGATCTGGCGCGAACAGCATCTAGACAAACTTATCCATCGCGTCGACCGCGTGGAAGTCTCGCGCGTCGCTGCGGACGCCGTCCATATCGTTGCAGAGACGCGCGTGGGTCCGCCGGTGCGTGACTTTGGCTACCGATGCCGGTACGCCTACTGCTTCCACGGGGACGGGCGCATGGAAGTCGACGTTGAGGGGATGCCCGAAGGCGCATGGCCCGACGCGATTCCTCGGATTGGCCTGGAGATGGTCGTGCCGGTCCGTTTGGACCGCGTGACGTGGCATGGTCTGGGGCCGCACGAGTGCTATGCCGACAGTCGGCAGGCGGCGCGCCTAGGCGTGCACCGGGCATCTGTCGATGCGCTGCATACGCCGTACGTGTTTCCGCAGGAAAACGGCAGTCGGATGGACGTGCGGTGGGTGCGGTTCACGGATGCACACGGGGCAGGCATCGAGATCGAAGGGCGGCCCACGTTGCATTTTAGCGCCCATCGCTACACAACGCTTGATTTGGACCGCGCGCGGCATGCGTGCGACCTTGTGTTGCGGCCCGAGATCACGCTGCATCTCGACTACCGCCAGCATGGGCTTGGATCGGCAAGTTGCGGCCCAGACGTTTTGCCGCAATACGTGTTGCGCCCCGAGGCCTTCCGGTTTTCCCTTGGATTTCGTTTTTGCGCCGGCGAAGGGATGTCATAGGCGGTCCGGTTTACTCCAATGGACAAGAAGGGCGCGGTCAGGTAGCATATGCTGGCCGGCGTTTCGCGTTCTTGCGAGTGGGTGAAGCGGCTTTGGGATCGTCTGATGGCGGCAAGCCTTGGCGCCGTTTCCAGCGATCCGGGAGAGATTTTATGCATATGCGCCTGTTTGGAAAGCGTTCCGGATTCGATGTGCCCCGCGTCAACATCGGCGCCATGCGCCTGCCCGCGGATGAGGACGAGGCGATCGCGCTTATTCGGCACGCCATCGACCGGGGCATGCGCTACATCGATACGAGCCGCGGCTATGGCGATTCGGAGATCAAGGTGGGCAAGGCGTTGAAGGACGGATATCGCGAGAAGGTCATTCTTTCAACAAAGTGGGCTCCGTGGGTTGTCAAAATCGAAGAAGGCGACGACGCTTCCGCGGACTGCGTGCGGCGGCGCATCGAGGAATCGATGCGGCGGCTCGATGTCGATCGCCTTGATTTTTACCAGGTGTGGAACATCATGTCTCGCGAAGCCTATGATCAGGCTGTCGCCAGGGGCGGCATGGTTGAGGGCATTCAGAAGGCCATGTCGGAGGGATTGGTCGGGCACACCGGCTTTACGACGCATGACACGCCGGAGAATTTGAGGACGTATTTCGCCGAGGCCGACTGGGCGGAGATCGTGCTTATCTCGTACAACATGCTCTATCAGGATTATGCCGTCGCGCTCGCCGAAGCTCACCGACAGGGCATTGGAACCATTGTCATGAATCCCGTGGGCGGCGGCAAGCTCACCGAGCCTAGCAAGGTGCTGCTCCGCCTCGCCGACGGCGTCGGCGCGGAAACCGTGCCCGAGCTTGCCATCCGGTACATCCTGTCAAATGCATCGGTCGATACGATCGTCGCGGGGATATCGAAGCAGTCGGACGTGGACGGAGCCATCGCCGCCGCCGAGCGCGAGGGTTTCAGCGAAGACGAAAAAGAGCGCATCGATGCCTTTTTGCAGCTTGTCAGCATCGAGAACACCGGTTTTTGCACGCGATGCGGCTACTGCATGCCGTGTTCGCAGGGCGTCGACATTCCATCCGTGATGAGTTGCATTTATGATGATCGCTTCTGGGGCTTGACCGAAGCCGCGAAGCAGCGCTACGCGCACATCAAAGGCAACGCGGGGCTATGCACGCAGTGTGGCCAATGCCTCTCGAAGTGCACGCAGCGCCTCCCCATCGCCACGGAAATGGAATATGCCCGCAAACAGTTTGGCGCGACATCCTGACCGCTTTCCTTATCATGGAACCGCCGCGTCGGCGGATTTTCGGTCGCGGGTAGGGCATGGCGTTGCTTGCGTGAAACGCAGAGGATGTCGCTGCGATAGGAGGAGTGCATGAAGGTTGGCATGGTGTGCGCCGCCGTGGCGTCGGCGGCGTTTTTTTTCGGGACGGCGTTTGCCCAAAGCGAAGAGGGCCCGCCGCCCCTTCCGGCGTTTCCGTTGATTGGTTTATGGGGACCGCCCGCCACGGAAGACGATTTTGCGATGTACCGGGATGCGCATTTCAACATTGTGCCGGTCACGTGGGGGAGCGGTTTCGACGAGGCGGCGAGGCTTGCCCGGCGTCTGAGGATGCCGGTGATGGCTTCAAACCCGACGCTGGCGGGCGGAACGCCGGAAGCGTGGGCGGCGACTTTCGCGCAGCATGACCATATCGTGGGGCTGCATCTTGCGGATCGCCTGCGGATCGAGGAGCTTCCGCGCACGGTCGAGTTGATCAAGGAATACCGGAAACTCGACGCGAAGCGATTCATCCTGATCACGCTGCCGCCGCGCGATCAGCAGTCGCGCTGGGGCGAGATGATCGCGCAGCTCACGCAGGCCGGCATTCCGTTGCTGTGCTACTCGCGGCCCGCGTTTTTCGAAGATGGCGCGACCGACGAAAACGGCTATCTGCAAGACCTAGAACTGACGCGGCGTATCGCGGCGCAAGTCAAGCTGCCATTTTGGGGGATCGTGTACGCCACGAAGCACGAACGGTACCGGCGCGCGGCGGAAAGCGATCTGCGGTTTCAGGCGTACGCGAATCTCGCGGCGGGCGCGCGTGGATTGTGCTACTTCACGTACTGGGGGCCAGGGCCCAAGGATGTGGACGCAGGGGGCGTGTTCGCCTCATGGGGCATGCCGATGGTGGACCCTGCGACGCGAGAGCCGCAATATGGCTACGAAAAGGCCGCAGAGCTCAATCGCGAGATACTGACTCTCGCGCCGATCCTGCTGGGGTTGACCAGCGCGGGCGTCTACTATGCAGGCCAAATGCCCGAAGGCGGAAAACCCATCGATGCCGCGGCATCGCCCCTTGTTTCCGTGACCGCAGAAAAGGCGATGATTGGGCTGTTTTCCGGGAAACGGGGCGAGTCATGGGCGCTGATCGTGAACCGGCGCTACGGCAAGCAGCGGAGCGCTTTCACGCAGAGCAGCGTCATTCAAGCGACGGTCGCTCCATCCGTCCGCCGCGTCGTCGAAATCGACCGCGTCAGCGCTTGCGAGACGGACGTTCCCCTTTCCGGCGGACAATTTCTCGCCACCATTCCAGGCGGCACCGGAGGCCTTTTCCGGTTTGACGGCGAGTCGCTTCATTGACTGCCCCACCGCGCTTTGGTAGCATGCCGACTTTCGAGATGTCTACATGAATGCGCCGCTCGCGTGAGCCGATGCGCGGATATCCGCATACAGCAGGAGAACAAAGGTGCGCGTTTGCGTAATCGGAATGGGATACGTGGGGCTGCCCCTTGCGGTCGAATTCGCGAAGTCGGGACTGCGCGTCACCGGGATCGACGTCTGCGAAGAGAAGGTGCAACAGATCAACGCCGGCTCCTCCTACATCCTCGACGTGTCCGATGCCGATCTACAGCCGCTTATTGAGAAAGGGCTGCTCGACGCCACCGCCGATTTTTCGGTTCTGCGCGAGGCCGACGCGGTGTGCATCTGCGTGCCGACGCCGCTTACCAAGACGAAGGACCCCGACATTTCCTATATCGTATCGGCCGTGTCGCAAGTGCAGCGGCATCTTCATCGCGGCATGCTCGTGATTCTCGAAAGCACGACCTATCCCGGCACGACGGATGAGCTACTGCTGCCGGAATTGGAGAAATCGGGCTTGACCGTAGGGCAGGATTTCTTCCTCGCTTTTTCGCCCGAGCGCGTGGACCCGGGCAATCCCACGTTCAACACGCGGAACACGCCCAAGGTGGTCGGCGGCATGACGCCCGAGTGCACGCGCCGCGCCATGGACCTCTACCAACACGCGGTGGATACACTCGTGCCGGTTTCCAGTCCGCGCGTGGCCGAGATGGTGAAGCTTCTCGAAAACACGTTCCGGGCCGTCAACATCGGCCTGGTCAACGAAATGGCGATCATGTGCGAACACCTCAACGTTGACGTGTGGGAAGTGGTCGAGGCCGCCAAGACCAAACCGTTCGGTTTCATGCCTTTTTATCCCGGCCCCGGCTTGGGCGGCCATTGCATTCCGATCGACCCGCTATACCTGCTGTGGAAACTCCGGGCCGTCGATTACACCGCGCGGTTTATCGAGGTGGCCACGGCCATCAACTCCGGCATGCCGCGCCACGTCGTGGCCAAACTTTCCGAAGCCCTCAATGCCGATCACAAGAGCGTCAACGGCAGCAAAATCCTGTTCTTGGGCGTGGCCTACAAAAAGAATATCGGCGATGTCCGCGCTTCGCCGGCGCTGGAAGTGATCGATCTGGTGATGAAGAAGGGCGGCGACATTTATTATGCCGATCCTTTTGTGCCGTCCATCGAAATCGGCGGGCGCGTTTTTCATTCGACCGACGTGACCTGCGGGGTTGCGGCGTTCGATTGCGTCGTCATCTTGACGCCGCACGACGATTTCGATCTGCCCCGCATTCTGCGCACGGCGCGCTTGGTGTACGACACGCGCAACGCCACCGCCGGAATCGAAGTGCCGCCCACGTGCCGGCGGGTTCTGCTGTAACGCCGGAACCGGCTAAGCTACACGAGCCTTAGGAGCTGTTCGGCGACGTAGTCCCGTTGCGCCTCGGCGAGTTCGGGGTAGATCGGCAGCGCCAGCGTTTCGCGCGCCGCTTTTTCGGCTTCCGGAAACGCTCCCGCCGCATAGCGAAGGTAGGCAAAACACTCCTGGCGATGCAGCGGAACCGGATAGTAAATCTCGCACCCCACGCCGGCGTCTTGCAGCCCCTTCAACACCGCGTCCCGATTCGGCACGCGCACCACGTACTGATTGTAGATCATGTAATTGCCCGGCGAAACGATGGGGGTGACAATGTCCGGACGCGCCGCAAAACGTTCATCGTAATAGCGCGCATTGGCGCGGCGCGCCTCGTGCCATTGCGGCAAGTGCTTCAATTTCACCCGCAACACCGCCGCTTGCAGCGCATCCAGTCGGAAGTTCCCGCCGATGAGCGCATGATAATATTTCGGGTGCGAACCGTGAACGCGCAATATCTTGAGCTTCTCATACAGGACCGCGTCCGACGCGGTCACAAGGCCCCCATCTCCCGCCCCGCCCAGGTTTTTCGAAGGGAAAAAGGAAAAACAGCCGACGGTCCCCATCGTGCCGGCATTCCGTTCATGGTAACGCGCTCCGATCGCCTGGGCGGCATCCTCGACAACGGCCACGCCGTGGCGCCCGGCGATTTCCAGGAGGGGGTTCATATCCGCGCATTGTCCATACAAGTGAACCGGCATGATCGCGCGGGTCCTTGCCGTGATCGCGGACTCCAAGGCGCGCACGTCGATGTTGTAGGTGGCCGGGTCGATATCGACGAACACGGGCGCGGCTCCCACGCGCGCAATCGCGCCGGCGGTCGCGAAAAAGGTGTACGGAGACGTGATCACCTCGTCGCCGGGCCCCACCCCGAGCGCCATCAACGCCAGCAGCAACGCGTCCGATCCGGACGAAACGCCCAACGCATGCGAAGCGCCCAAGTAGGCGGCAATGTCCTCTTCGAATTCAGCGACCGCAGGGCCGAGAATGAATTGCTGCGCATCGAAAAGCTGTTCGACGGCCGACATGATTTCCGGTTTCATGCCGGCGTATTGGGCGCGGAGATCCAAAAGCGGGACGTTGATCATGCTGCCTCCTCATCGCTGTCGCGGTCGAAAGCGCCGGCGCGGACGCATCGGCGCAAGAATGCGCGCGGATTGCGCGCCGGGACATGGCTTTGCCTCGTCACTCGCGCCGGTGACCGTTCACGAGCAGATGCATGACGGCCATGCGGACCGCGACGCCGTTGGTCACTTGTTCGAGGATGACGTTGCGCGGCCCATTGGCCACGTCGGAAGATATTTCGAGGTCGCGGTTCATGGGGCCGGGGTGCATGATGATGGCATGCCCCGGCGCGGCCTTTAGCGATTCCGCGTCGACGCGGAACAGACGGATGTATTCGCGCATGCTCGGGAACAGGCACTTGGCTTGCCGTTCGAGTTGAATCCGCAACACATACACCACGTCCGCATCGTGAATGGCCTCCCGCAAATCACAGGTCACGCGCGCGCCCATGCGGTCGATTCCCGGCGGCAGCAAGGTGCGCGGGCCGCACAACGTCACGTGCGCGCCGAGTTTGGTCAACCCCCAGACATTGCTGCGCGCGACGCGGCTGTGCGCGATATCGCCAATGATCGCGACGCGCACGCCGTCGAGGCTTGCGGCGGGGTCCTGACGCATCTTCCGCACATGTTCGCGGATCGTAAACGCATCGAGCAGGCCCTGCGTCGGGTGCTCGTGTGCGCCATCGCCCGCGTTGATGATTTGAGAATGATGGCGCTCGGCCAACATCCGCGACACCCCCGCGTGATTATGGCGGATAACGACGATATCGCTGTGCATCGCCTCGATGTTGTCGAGGGTGTCGTGGAGGGTTTCGCCTTTTTTGGCGCTCGAGGCCTGCACGTTCATCGTGAGGGTGTCGGCGCTCAACCGTTTGGCGGCGAGCTCAAACGAGGTGCGCGTGCGCGTGCTCGGCTCAAAAAACCAGTTCACGACAAGCCGCCCCTGCAACAACGGCACCTTTTTGATGCCGCTCTCGCGCTGCGATACGGCCAAGAACTGCGGAGCGGTGTCGAGAATCATCTCGATCTCGGCCCGCGAAAGGTCCTCCAATCCGATGAGGTCTTTTCGCGTCCAGCGCATGGGTTCGGCGGCGCCTGTGACCATTAGTCAGTACCCCCTGTGGCCTCCGGACTTCTTCGCTCCAGCAACACTGCGTCTTCTCCGTCCGTCTCCGCCAGCTTGACGGAGACATGGTCGTGCGGGCTGGTCGCCAGCGACCAGCCGAGATAATCGGCCTGAATGGGCAGTTCGCGCAACCCGCGATCGACGAGGCCTGCAAGCTGAATGCGCCGCGGCCGGCCATAATCCATCACCTCGTCCAAGGCGGCGCGCACGGTGCGGCCCGTCGAGAGCACATCGTCCACCAACACGACCGTGACGCCATCGACGTCGAAGTCAAAATGCGTTGCGCGCGATGCGATGCCGGACATGTCCGACGGCATCCTGCCGCTGCGCAAATCGTCGCGATAGAGGGTCGTGGCCAAGCTTCCCACGCGCGGTTTTTGGCCGACCATCCCCGCGATCTGACCGGCGATGCGGTCCGCCAGCGGGCGGCCGCGGCTCAAAATGCCCAGCAACGCCAACGAGTCCACGTCGGGGTTGTCGGCGACAATCTCTTGGGCTATGCGGCGGATCGCCATGCCGATGGCATCCGCGTCCATGACCACCGTGATTTCCAGGCGGGCGTTTTCAGAGGCGCTCATATCGGATTCCTGGCTCGCGCATTTTCACGGACGATGCCCATGCGCCGCGTCTTCACGAGGCGCGGCGAAAATGCTCCAGCGGGTTGCGGCCTTGGCGCACACAAAAAAGCCCCCCTCATGACCAATGAGCAGGGTTTTTAGGTTTCATGTGCCGGCACGGTGTTCGTTCCCAATCCTGGGAGGATTCTACATGGCCACTCCCGCCCGGTTCAACCGGCAGGAAACACCGGCAGGAAACGGCGGGAAGGGCTGGGAACAGAGACGCAGGGAAGCGGTTCCGCATTGGCGCAGCATCACCGATCATTTCTTCCATTGTTGGGAGCGGCGCGGGTGCGGTATGATGATTCGCCACAATGCGTCGGAGGATCGTTTCACACATGACGGCCCGTGCGGAAAACAGGATGGCGTTTCGCGTGCGCGGACGGCAATGGCGCCGGCCCTTGTTTTTGCTGGCGTTGGCGGCGTGCGATTTGGCGTCGCCGGTGGCGGCGTGGTATGTCGCCTACCGGCTGCGATACGAAGGCATTCCGTTCGCCCCGCCGGCGGCGGAGATCTTGGCCCTTTCGAGCGTGCAGCTGTCCCTTGTGGCGACGGCCTTGGCGCATGCGTTTGCGATGCGGCAAGGCGGGTTCTACCGGCTGCATGCGACGTGGCTTCCGCTGGATTTCGTTTTTCGATTGGCGTTTCTGGAAGTCTTTACGGCGCTCATGTATTTCGTGACGGCCTCGGCCTTGCACACGAACGTCACGTCGCGCGTCTTCGTGGCATACCTGGCGCTTGTCTCCTTCGCCCTGAGCATGGGGATCAAGCTGGGCGCCCGGATCGTGGTGTTGCTGATGTTGTGTTTCGGAATCGGCGTCAAAAAAGTCGCGCTTGCGGGCAATGTCGACGTTATACGGCGCCTGCACCAGCTTTTCACCGGGCATCCCCATTGGGGATACCGCGTCCAAGCGGTCCTGCTCCACGGCTCCGATGAGATGCGCTTTGACCCGGGTTCCGTCAGCACGATGCGCAGCGGCCCGGCTTCGCGTCTATTTCGCGCTCTGGCGGACCGCAGCCCAGACGTAGTCGTCGTCGCCACGGCAGGCCAGCGCGGCGACGAGATGGCCGAATTGGTCGCGGAATGCATGGCCCGCCGGATCGAAGTGCGGCTGGTTCCCGAGTTTTCCGAACTCTATACGTCCAAGCGCCAGATCGATCGGATCGGCAACGCTTCGATGGTCTGTTTGCATGCCCAGGGGATCTCGTGGACGGCGGCGTTCTTCAAGCGCGTCGTCGACGTAGCGCTGGCGGTTCTGTTGCTGCCCCTTCTTGGGGTGGCGACGGCGGCATGCGCCTCCCGGGCAAAACGACGCGGCGCGCCCGTGTTCACGGCGGTTCCTCGCGTCGGCATGCAGGGGCGGCTTTTTGCGTTGTACCGTTTTCACCCGCTCCTCTTCGTCCGTTCCGGAGAAGATGCGGCCGGTCCTGTCGCGATGCCGGCGTGGGGGGTCGCGTTGCCGCAAATCTTGAATGTGCTGCGCGGCGAGATGAGTTTTGTAGGCCCGGGCGCAAGCGATCCGGAGCGGACGGCGCATTTCAGTTCGTGGGAGAAACGCAAACTGGCCGTGCGCCCTGGCATCGTGGGGTTTTGCGAAGTCAACGAAGCGCGCGACAGCCATGATCCGGCGGAGCGGATGGGGTGGGATATCGGCTACGTCGAACGGCAATCAATGGCCTTCGACGTGAACGTGTTGGCGGCGGGGATCATGCGCATGCTATCGCGGCGCGACCGGGTGACCGTATGGACGAATTGAGGGCGTCATGTTAATTGTGCGGGCCCCGGTGCGGATCAGCTTTTTCGGCGGGGGGACGGATCTGCCGAGCTATTATACGCGCCACGGCGGCGAGGTCATCAGCGTATCGATCAACAAGCATTTTTACGTCCTCGTGACCGAAGAGCCCGAGAATCGCATTCAAATCATCTCGGCGGACCTGCGCGTGATGCAAACGCTCGACAACCTGCATCCGCACGACGTTGCGGGCGAACTTCAGATACCGCTGGCGGCGATTCAATTTATTGGCCTCGATCGCGGGGCCAACATCTTCCTCGCCTCGGAAATTCCGCCGCAAACCGGGCTGGGGTCGTCGGGCGCGGTGAGCGTGTGCATGGTCAAGGCGTTGAGCGCTTTCACGGGAAAACATTTCGACCGGCAGGGAATCGCCGAAGCGGCGTATCACATCAATGCGGGAATGCTGGGCCACCCCGGCGGCAAGCAGGATGAATACGGATCGGC
>JAKJDA010000440.1 GCA_022706165.1 Candidatus Hydrogenedentota bacterium
GCCCCATTACCATCGACAAAGACGCTGTGTTGGGCGCTTCGGGCGATCTCGAAATCAACGCGATGTTCGCGTTTCAGGTGCTCCCTGTCATTATTTTCGTTTCCGCCGTCACGGCCATGCTGCATCATCTGCGCGTGATACAAGTCGTGGTGCATGGGATTGCATGGGTCATGCGCCGCACGTTGAGGACTTCCGGCGCGGAAACCTTTGCAGCGGGCCTGTTCGTCTTTCTTGGCATTGAATCCATCACCGGCATTCGCGCGTATCTTGGCAAACTTACACGATCTGAATTGTTGACGGTGATGACAGCTTTTCTCTCGACGATTGCGGGCAGCGTGATGATCGTGTACGCAACCTTCGGCGCGGAGCCGGGTCATTTGCTCACGGCTTCGCTCATGAGCGCTCCCGCAGCCATTGTTATGGCGAAAATCATGATTCCAGAAACCGGCGAACCCGAAACACGGGGCGCGGGGCGCATTCAGGCTCCTGTCGAAACCCATAATGTTTTCGATGCCGTGGCTCGGGGCGCGTCGGATGGATTGAACATGGCGTTGCATGTTGGCGCGATGATCATCGTATTCATAGGTCTTGTATACATGCTGAATGCGGCGTTGAGCGCTTTATGCGGCATGACCTTTGTGGACCTTATAGGATATGTTTTCCGTCCGTTTGCGTGGATGATGGGCGTTCCTTCCCGCGATATTGCGGTTTTCTCCCAGTTGCTCGGCACGAAAACCGTGTTGAACGAGTTTCTGGCGTATATGGGATTGAAACAGTGCATCGCGGATCATTCCCTCAGTCCGCGCGCCGTCATGATTGCGACGTATGCCCTTTGTGGATTCTCGAATCCTGGAAGCGTCGGCATCATGATCGCCGGATTCAATGCCCTCGTGCCGCAGCGCCGCGCCGAGGTGACCCAGCTTGGCATGAAGGCCTTCTTGGGCGGCACGCTCGCGTGTTTCATGACGGCATGCGTTGCAGGCATCTTGATCGCCGAGTAGGGTTTCGCCGATCCCGGCTTTCCGAGAATGCCGCTATGGGAAGATTTTTTTTCGTGCGCCGGACGACAGGACGCGACGTTTCCGAGGCGGATGATTGCTGATTTCGCTTTCGGCGGCGGCTTGGCGCAGCTTACGCAGCGATCGTTGAACGGCGCGATAGACCGATGTGGCGTTTGTCTCGGTGCGATGGGCGGCCTCGCGAAAGGTCAATCCTTCGAAATAATATAATTCCACGCAACGCCTTTCCCTCAGCGTGAGCCGCATGGTCATCTGGCTCCGCACCCAACGCAACAGGCGCGCTTTCTCGCGGCCCCATTTCACGCCCGCCGCGATTTCCTCTTCCGTCTCATACCAGGCCCCTCTTGTTCGGTCAATCTTGCTCAGCACATCGTTCGCCATATTAATAGAAAACCGGCTTGCGCGACTACGTATGATTGCCATGTTTGGCACTCCTTTACTGCGTCTCGGCCTCACGCTTTTGCTTCAGAGCCCCGGCCCCATAGTGTAGACATGTGTTCGAACCCAAACTTGCACTTGGCAGCGGGTCGTCTTCCATCCATTGTGCGGGTGTGTTGCACTGCTCCAGGGAGGCGCTTCAGGGTTTCGTTCTGCGGCGGGGAATGGGTATCCTGAAGACAGACTTCAATGGGAAGCGCCCAGGAAAGAACGCAATGAATCATACAGCTATCGATGCGGCGTCTCCGTTGCCGATGACACGCGCGGAGATGAACGGGATCGGCTGGTCCGAGTTGGATATCTTGCTCGTGACGGGCGATGCGTATGTGGATCATCCCGCGTTTGGCGCGGCGCTGTTGGGGCGCTGGCTGGCGGATCACGGATACCGCGTCGGGATTGTCGCGCAACCGCGTTGGGATTCTCCCGAGGATATTGCGCGCATGGGCCGCCCGAGGCTATTTGCAGGCGTTGCCGCCGGCGCGCTCGATTCGATGCTCGCGCACTATACCGCCTTTCGCAAACTGCGCCGTGATGACGCCTACACGCCCGGCGATCGCCACGGGGCCCGGCCAAACCGCGCGTCAATGGTCTATGCCAATCTTGTGCGTCACGCGTTTCCGGGGCTTCCGGTGGTGATCGGCGGCATCGAGGCTTCGCTGCGCCGCGCGACGCATTACGACTTTTGGTCGGACAAACTCCGTCGCTCCATCCTTCTGGATAGCAAGGCCGATCTGGTCGTGTATGGAATGGGTGAGCGCGCGATTCTGGAGATAGCGCGCCGTATCGAGAGCGCCGCGGGACGTCCGCTCGATGCTTTGTGCGGCGTTCCGGGCACTGTTTTCGTTCCACCCCGCGGTTACGTCGCGCCGCCGGAAACAGAAGACTTGCCGTCGCACGAGGAGATCGTGGCGAATCCGGAGGCGCTCATGCCGGCGACGTTGGCGATCGAGCAACAGGTGCATCATGGCGGTCCGTGGCTTGCGCAGGAATCCCGCCTATACGGAACGAATTCCGGCCGTCGAGATGATTCAGTTCAGCGTCACCACCCATCGCGGATGCGGCGGCGGGTGTTCGTTCTGTTCGCTCGCAATGCACCAGGGGCGTCACATCGCCTCGCGTTCCGCGAAGTCGATCGAAGACGAGATTTGCGCGTTGACGCGGCATTCCGATTGGAAAGGCAGCCTCTCGGATATTGGAGGTCCCAGCGCCAACATGTGGGCTTCACGATGCACGGCCGATCCGCGAAACTGCGGGCGCGGCAGTTGTCTCACGCCGGAAATATGCCCGAGTTTCC
>JAKJDA010000441.1:0-366 GCA_022706165.1 Candidatus Hydrogenedentota bacterium
TTGCGCGCGGCGGCTCGCAGGTCCTCCGGCCCTCGGGCGCCATCGGTTTTTCCCAAGTCATCTGAGAATATTATAAAAAACGACACCTCGCGGGGCGGCCTTTTAAATCCGATGGAGAATTCCGCTCCCTCATCTGAGAATTCGGCGCCGGGAGAGTCGCACAGCACACTGACGGTTCCGGAAATTGTGCGGGCGCGCTTTTCGATTTCAAATCCTATGTCGAAGCCGTCCTCGATTCCCGCGGGGTCGATGCTTGTCTGGACGGGCGTTCTTTTCCCGCCGGCGTCGGCAAAAAGATATTTGAACACGTATTTTTCGGGGAGCTCGCCATCGAACTTCTTCTTCGCGGCGATCATCGGCAGGTTC
>JAKJDA010000441.1:376-2401 GCA_022706165.1 Candidatus Hydrogenedentota bacterium
TGGACAAACAGGGTGGACTCGATCCTGGATTTTCCACCGTTGAATTCGCAGATCGTCTCCGACGCGGCGCGGCGCATGTCGAGGACCTGCGTCCATTTTTCGGGTTCGGCGTTCGTCGCCGAATGGAAGTCGGCGATTTCCTCTATTCTTCCGAAGCAGGCGAGCTTTTTGTCGTCGGTGCGGCGTCCCGCCCTGTAAATCGACGGCCTATAATTGCCGCCGACGCATTTTATTTTTTTGTACGACGGCACATCTTGAAACTGGCAGTTGCGGAAATCGGCCATCGTGGCGATATCGCCGTTGGCGAGGATCGGAGGCGAATAGAGCTGGCCACCCATTGTCTCTGACGAGCACTCTGCCCTCATCGGGTTTCCATTCGAACGCGCCAACGGCGCAAAAAATACGGAGACAGACAAACAGACGAAAAGTGTTTTCATGCAACGTGGGGTTCAGGTGGATTTTAAGGGCGAAGCGCATGCGGAGCAACGTTTTCAAAATATTTGCGGCGCACCCGCATGGGGGCCGTCGCCGAAATCATTGGGCCGTGGCGCGTGACGGGCGCCGTTTCCGAACGCCGACGGGCTTGAGACGATAGTGTCAATGTTTGAGCGCGCAGGCGTAGCGGGCGGGACATGTCATGAGGTACGGTAATCGCGACAATTAAAACCCATGAATACACCAACGACCTATCGATTCTCATTTGGACCATGGAACATCAGCGAGGGCGCGGACCCATTCGGCCCGAACACCCGCGACGCCTTCGACCACGAGGCCAAATTTGCACTCTATCGGCCGCTCGGCTTCGAGGGCGTGCAATTCCACGATGACGACGTGGTGCCGGGCCTGGATGATCTGGACGCCGCCCAGATCCTGCGCAAGGCGGGCGAGGTGCGGGTGAAGTTGGAGAATCAGGGACTGGTGCCGGAATTCGTGGCGCCGCGGCTATGGTTCGCGCCGCAGACGGTGGACGGCGGCTACACATCCAACTCGGCGACGGATCGCCAATACGCGCTTGATCGGACATTGCGGGCCATAGACATCGCGCGCGCCATCGGTTGCCGCGCCATCGTACTCTGGCTCGCCCGCGAGGGGACCTATGTGCGCGAGGCGAAGAATGCGGTCGTCGCCTATCGGCGTCTCCTCGAGGTCGTGAATCGGATGCTCGCGCATGACAAAGAGATCGAGATCTGGATCGAGCCCAAGCCCAACGAGCCGACCGATCAGGCCTATGTGCCGACCATCGGCCATGCCGTGGCCCTGGCCTATGCGTCGGCCGATCCCGCTCGCGTCAAAGGCCTCATCGAGACCGCCCACGCCCTGCTGGCCGGACTCGATCCGTCGGACGAAATGGCCTTCGCGCTGGCGCACGGCAAACTCGCCAGCGTCCACCTGAACGACCAGAACGGCCTCAAGTACGATCAGGATAAAAACTTTGGCGCCTCCAACCTGCGCGCCGCCTTCAATCAGGTCCGCGTCCTCGAGGAGAATGGCTACGGCCGAAACGGCGAATTCGTGGGTCTCGACGTCAAGGCCATGCGCACGCAGCGCGGCACGCCGGTGACGGCGCACCTTGCATCGAGCCGCGAGATTTTCCTGCATCTCGTCACCAAGGTCAGGGGATTGGATCGCGCGAAGGAGCGACAGTTCGTCGAAGCGCGCGACTACGAAGGGCTGGAGCTCTTTATCCTCAAGCACCTGATGGGCGCTTCCTGATGAGGGTGTGCGACCGCGCGCGGAAAAAGCAACGGATGGAGAAAAAGCATGAAACATGGCACCACACGGCGCGAGTTCCTCCGCGCCACGACCCTCGGGCTCGGCGCGATGGCGCTGGCCCCGAGAAGCTTTGCCGCCAACGAGAGGCTTTGCCACGCCTGCATCGGCGTCGGCGGCATGGGCGCGGTCGATCTTGGCAACTTCGAATCGCATCCGAGGACGCAGATCGTGGCCATCTGCGACGTGGACAGCGGCCGGCTGGACGCCGCCGCGAAACGGGTGCCCGATGCCAGGCGCTACACGGACTGGCGG
>JAKJDA010000441.1:2419-2737 GCA_022706165.1 Candidatus Hydrogenedentota bacterium
TCCCGACCACATGCATGCGTCGATCGCGACGGCGGCGGTCCGGGCGCGCAAGCACGTATATCTTCAAAAGCCGATGTGCCACGATGTGGCGGAGGTCCGGGCGCTATGCGGCGAGGCGGAGCGCGCGGGCGTCGTCACGCAGCTGGGGACGCAGCACACATCTGACACTGGCGACAGAATGGCCGTGCGCTTTTTGCGTGATGGCGTCATCGGCAGGCTGAAGCACGTGTATCTGGCGTCGAATCGCAAGAAGGCGGTGGCGCTGCGACTCGCCGGACTCCGGCCTGAACAGGGCGCACCGCCGCCGGCGGGGCTGGC
>JAKJDA010000442.1 GCA_022706165.1 Candidatus Hydrogenedentota bacterium
CCGCACCTCCACCAACGGGCCTGTATGTCACAAAACGGGCGAAGTCGTCCACGTTAAACGCTAACGCCTCAAGGTCCGTCTGCAGCTGGTCGCGCAGTCCCATGTTCACTGGCCCTTCTTTTTGCCGTACCCAAAAATCATGCCAAGCCCTGCGCCGATGACCGCCAGGGGTAACAGCTGATCCTGCGTAATGACGATTTCGTAGCCCAGCAGTTTCGCCGTGCCTGCCACCGTCGTGGCAATCCCGAGCATCGTGCTCTGCCAGTGCTTGATGTTGGCAACGATGTCTTCCATGCTTCACCTACACGATAAGATCGTCCGCAAAGAAAAACCGGTGGCTCACCGGAAGTTTGTGGTAGCTGAAAATCCCGCCTAACACGACGCCGAGGAACATGGGCCACCGGATGTACCGTGGGACGCCGCGGGCCTTCATCGCTTCCAAAAACAGGCGGTTCGCCCCCATGAATCCGACAGTCGGCACAGCATCCGTCCTGTACAGGTAGTCGTGCAAAACGGCCTCTCGGTGCGCCCTGTCGCCCCACAACAGCCACACGACGGGGACGCGCGGAACGCTTGCGAGGTCCGTCTGGAACCCTTCAGGGACAACGACCCTGTCACCTGAGCGCGCGACGTAGATCAACGGCTGAACGAGCGCGTAGACCGAACGACCCGCCTTTTCTCCAACCTCGCGAAGGCACAGGTCCGTGACAAACAACCCGCAGTCGAACCCCGCCGCTATTGCGCCCATATAGATTCCTTGAGCCGGTTGCACAGAAGGACGAGCCACGTCAGCGCCACGACGACAGCGGCGACGAGCAAACCCCATTCCAGTTTGTTCGCGTGCCTAAACATCCGGGATTTCCTTCGGATCGAGTTTTGCGTACTCTTCATGGACAGCCGCCATGTAGGCCCTGATCTCCGCGTCCGTCTTCCCAGCGAGGCGCATGGACTGGAAGTACAGCATCAGGCCGCCCTTTGCGATCTCGACCAATCCCGCGATAACGAGAGGATCCATGTCAAACCTCCTTCACTTGCGCGTGATATTCGCGCCGATGGAATTCAACAGCTGGTAAATGGCCTGCTCTTGCTGGATCGTCGGCGTACCGCCCGTCCGCACAACAGCTCCGTAGGCGTCGATGAGCGGCCTGACGCGGATCAGTACGTCCTTCTTTGTCCGAACGATCTCACGTTGCGCCGGCGTGATGAGCGGGTCCGTGGCCATCGTGTAGGTGTCGTGCCACTGCGCGACGTAGGCCGCTTCAAACTGCGCGAGAGTGAGTTCTTCCGGCCTGATCGTGGAGCCGGTGTCCAGGGTCGCGCATCCCGCGACGAAAATCAGGGCAACGATAATCCCGAGAATCTTGAGTCTGGTCATATTTCCCCCCTATATCCGCCCGTCCGGGCTCATGGAAAAATGATTGCCGTCGCCGGGAATATCGCCGCCCCACCTGTTCAGCGGGTGCAGGGACTTCCAATATGTCCCGGCCGGCCGGTAAAGCTCGCTGTCCGCGGCAAGCGTTTTCTTCTCGCGGTGAACCATTGGGATGTCGATGGCAAGCCTGTCAAAGTGCAAGCTGACGCCAGAACCCTTGCCGATCTGCTTGTAGACCTCCCGGTCCCGCCACAAATCGCCGCCGACGACCCAATAGTCCGAGTAGTGATCCTGCATCCACCGGATCAGGCGGGCGACGTTGCCGAAAAAAACATGTTGCATCTCGTTTCGGTTCATCCCTTGAGCACCTTCGTGTAGACCAAGGCTCCGCGCACGAGATCCACGACCAACACTGCGAGGGTCACGATGACCCACGTTTTTATACTCGACAGCTTCGCGTTCAAGCACGCCACGTTCTTTTCGATCTTGGAAATCTTCTCGTGCCCAGCCTGCAACGACACGTCGATCCGGGCGCTGAATTCGTCGTGCAACCTCCGGCACATCTCGTATGTCATAAACTCCTCATGAAGGTTGTTTGGCCTGCCATTCGCTCCATTCATCTCGTATCCCTCAGCATCTACTGCGGGACGACCCGGATCGTAACCTGAAACTGCGCGGGAACATCGGGCGGCTTGAAGTCGATCAGCGCCGAAGCCTCGTTCGAGTACGCAGACTCATTCCCGGCAGTGTCGAAAGCCGTCAAAACGAAGTACCACCGGCGCTCCTCGCCGACAGGACTCGGGATGCTCTCCGTCGCCGTGTAAACGCTCGCAGGCGTCCCATTGTAAGTGATCGTAGCGATGGACGTGTACGGGCCGCCTGCAGTCGCCGAACGGTACAGCTTCCATCCGGCAAGGCCGCCACCCGGCTGAGTGTCAGCCGTCGCCTGATTCCACTGGAATTCGAGGTTTACCGTGCGGGTCGCCTGCCCGAAGGCCGTTCCCGCGAAAAACAAAAACGAAATGACGATGATTCCGATGATGCTATTTTTTCGCATTGGACACCTCCGTAGGCTTGCGTTCCTCGGGGTAGACGATCTCGACGTACCCGGCGCTGATCCACGCCATCACTTTCCCCATATCCGCGCCGGGGATCCTGATAGCTCCCTCGGCAATCACCGTTCCGGGCTTCTGCATCTTTCGCCCGATCCCGATGGCATTCCTGACAACTAACTGGTAAGCCCTCATGTTCGCAACCCTCCTTTGGGCGTTTTTGTTGCCCCCCGGCGTAGTGGAACGCCGGGGGGCCTGAAAAGAGAGAGGTGAAAAATGGGTCTAGCTCAGCGTCG
>JAKJDA010000443.1 GCA_022706165.1 Candidatus Hydrogenedentota bacterium
CCACGGCCACCACGTCCGCGTCCAGCATCATGAACGTCAGGCGCCGGTAGCCCTCGTCCGGATGTTCCAGGTAATAGGCGATGATCGTCTGCTTCTCCCAGTCCTCGAGCCAGAAGTCACGGGGAATCTTGCCGTTGTGCTCGTTCACCTTGCCGTACCGGGCATGCCAGTTGTAGAACTTGCTCCGGCCGATGCCCAGCCAGCCGATAAACCGCCCCACGGCGATCGCCGTCTTTTCCGACCAGCCGTTCACGAAATCCATGATCGCGTCTCGCACGTCGTGTGCCACCCAGGTCCCGTTCAAGGCTCCCCAAGACTTTTTTTTAGCGCAACGTGTTCCTCCATCAGCTCCGCCAACACCTCGTCTTTGCGGTGCAGCTTCGACTCCAAAAACGCGATCCGCTGCTCCTGCGCCGACGACTGCGGCCGCCCAGGACGGTCAAAGGCCGCCGTCCCGTTCTCGAAGAATATCTGCTGCCACCTGTAGAACTGCGTCGGCTGAATCCCCGCATCCTCGCACACCTGCGACACGGGAATCTTCTCCACCAGGTGCCGCCGCAACACCCTGACCTTCTCCGCTGATGTCCAATGCTTCCGCTGCTTTTCCATGACTCCTCCTCAATGATGGTCTACACATTCTTGCCATCGGAGAAGTCCAATTCCAGCGCGGGCGGGACAGGCCCCGGTGCCTCGTCATTCTCACCGCCCACTACGATTCTCCCAAGAGCACTGTGTTAGCCAGACCCTGTGCGTGGCGGCAGGCGCGTTGGATGCATCTGGGACTTGTCGTGAGCATGGCGGCGGTGCTGATATCTTGTTTGACGCAGGGTTCTGGGCTATTCGAAGAAGATGGTTTTCGAATGGATTTTTTTGTGCGCTGGACGGCTGTGGCCGCGCTTGTGTGCATGGCGTTGCATCTGTTTTTCCAGGCACGCACGGAGGACTATTTGCTGGGGGCCAACGACAACGCGTCCGGCGTGGCGGCGCTTCTGGATGTGGCCGACAGACTGGCGGCGGCCCCGCCGGAACAACTTGACGTCTGGTTTGTGGCGACGGGAGCCAGCGAGGGGTGGATGAGCGGAATGCGGCGGTTGTTCCAAACGCATGCTTTCGAGCGAAGGGAGACGTTTTTCATCAACTTCGACAGGGTCGGGGGGGAGACGCCGGTCATTGTTTCGGGCGAAGGGTTGCTACACGGTTTCCATGCGTCCCGGCGTCTGATTGCCATGGCAAAACATTCGGGAGCCGCGTACGGGGCCATTCATCGGAAGCGGGCCGACATGCCTTCCGAGGCGATCGTGCCCCTGGCGCGCGGATTCGAAGCGATAACCCTATCGAGCGACGGCCAACATGACAACGCCTCTCTCGACGACCTTGCCGAGGAAACCTTCCGCTCCGTGAATCCCGCCACGGTCGCGGCAACCGCCGCCATCACCGCAGGCATCATCCGAAAACTCGAGGCGACGGCGTGCGACAGGGCGTGACGCGCCCACGAGGTTTACGTGAATTGCGTGAGCGCTCGAAACGCGTCATACCGCCGCATGATGTCCGCATAGGTGACAGCAGCAAGGCGATCAGGGCCAAACGCCTCGCACGTGAACGATGCCGCAACGCTGCCGTGCACGACCGCCTGGCGCAAGGTCGTCCAATCCACATGCCCTTGTTTGGCGAGGCTCCCCATGAATCCGCCCGCAAACGTGTCGCCCGCGCCGGTCGGATCGACAACGTGACGGAGCGGAAACGCCGGGACCGCGAACAGGCGATCGCCCTGAAACAATAGGCAGCCGTGCTCGCCCTTCTTGACCACGACGATCTCGGGACCAAGCGCATGCACCTTCGACGCTCCCACGACGATGTTCCGCTCCCCCGTCAACAAACGCACCTCGGAATCGTTGATAATCAGGGCGTCCACTTCCTTGAGAACGGCTTTCAGTCCGTCCCCCGCGACATTGATCCACAGATTCATCGTGTCGAGGCCGACAAACCCGGCATTGGCCTGTTCCAGCACCTCCATTTGCAACGCAGGATGGATATTCCCCAGAAAAAGAAACTCGCTCTCACAGGCGGCCCTCGGAAGTTTTGGATGAAAATGTTCGAACACATTGAGCTGCGTGTCCAACGTATCACGCTCGTTGATGTCGTCGTGATACCTCCCCGTCCAGCGGAAGGTCTTGCCGGGGGCCCGTTCCAGACCGTTCAGGCTGATGTTTTTCGACTGCAACAAGGCCACATGCTGTTCCGGGAAGTCTTCCCCCACCACGCCGACCAAGTGCACGTCCGTATAGAACGACGCCGCCAGCGAAAAAAAGGTCGCGGCGCCCCCCAGCCCTTCATCGTTCCGTCCCGCAGGCGTTTCCACCGTATCCAACGCCACCGATCCCACCACCGTCACGCTCATCCTGCTCTCCTTCCGTATGCGTCGCTATCTGAACAGTCCTCCAACCATGCCACATTCGCCGAGTCCTTTGCATCTTCCCCGGGATTCAAGGATGATGCTCGAATGTTATGGAAGTTGGCGGGGTTGGCAAAGGCAAACAGCAGGCGGTGCGGCACGAAAGGATCGGGCGGACGGATTGTGTCCGGAGCCGATACGTGGTATGCTGAAGGCGAGGTGGCGCGAGACGTTGTTTGCAAGCGCGTATCGGACGTGAAGCCAATGGGGAACGGCGTGTTTGCGCACCGTTTCGACCTATACGCGCCGCCGGAAAGCGAGAGGGA
>JAKJDA010000444.1 GCA_022706165.1 Candidatus Hydrogenedentota bacterium
TATTCGATCCCAAGGCTGCGGATCGGGCCTACGACGTTTTTCTTCCTCCTCGCGAGGCGGACATTCTGGAATTCGGGCTGTTTGCGGAGGGGATTTTGCCCGGACAAGACGCCCCCAATCAGGTTCTGGATTATGTCGATTCCTTGATTGCCACGTGGGACGGGACCGGCGCGCCCTACGATAAGACGTCTGCGGGCGACGAACGGTATAAAATCGACATGCTCAAGGTCCAGAACGCCATCGGACAGACTGTCGGCACGTTGAGCCTTTCCAGCTCCTATGTCCTTGCATTTCGGACCTCCGCCGTGTTGCGCAACACGACGGGGATATCGCATCAGGTCAACAATGTGTCGCTGTTTGAAGGCTCTTGCGGATGCGTTCCCCGGGGGGATGACGGGAATCCCATCGACTCGTACCCCGAGTTCCCGGTGGCTTCGGGCGGCGCATATAGCAGCAGTTTCGGGGTGTACGACGTAACAGGCAGTTGGAACGCCTCCAGATTCTGGGACGAGGTCAACACCGGGTACCAGCCGAATTTCATTCACACGCCTCTGGCCGAGAACACCCGGCCCCGGTGGGACCTGCCCGGCACGTTCGTCGAGTTCACGGCAGGCGAATTCATGGATTTGCGCCATGTCATGTCGCTGGAAACGTGGACCGCCGTGCTCGGCATCAACGTGCATGCCGGCGTGGCCCCGGCCGTGGCCAGCGGCGGCGAGTACGGCAGGATTATCGACCAGACCGAAGCCATGCTGACGGAAGTCAACGTCGTGTTGACGGATATCGGCGCCGATCCCAATGGGCCTCCCGGGAACGGCGGCTTCAACCCGAACACCATGCTCGAACACATGACGACGCGCGCGATCAACGATGTCGATCGCGCCGAAGGGATCGATTTCGCCTATAACGGAATATGGGTATACAACGACACGAACAACAACGGCCTTTTTGACGTGCCCACCCAGGACCAGACCAACGGGATGACGTTTGCCGGCGACTATCCCATGAACCCGGATGGCTTGTATTCATGGGAATATGATCCTTTCCCGCCCGGAGGCGGCGATCCATGGTGGAAAATCCGGCTTCGACTGTATGACGGCCGCCGGCGCCTCACCGGCACGAGCGGCAACGTGGAGCCCACCCCCGAGCGCGGATCGGGCTCGAGCATTTGGGCGTGGGGAGACAGCCCCACCTCCAGTTTCATGTGCGATTATTTCGTTGTCGTGCGCCCGGACAGCGGCTACATCGATTCGTCGCGCTATCCGGGCGATGGAACGGGCATGCGGCCCGGCGCGGATTTCAAGGCGTTCATCGAGCCGCGCCGCTACAACCCCCACATTCAAGCGCTGGACGGCGGCATTTTTGTGGACAGCCAGGTGCCGGACCCGTGGTCTGGGTGGCAGAACGATTTCCGCTGGGGCTTGTCCGAGCCGTGGTGGCCGCAGCGAACGCACAACCAGGATACGGTGAAAGTCGTGGGAACGGGCGTTGCCGTTCATGACCTCGTGATGACGTACAGCACCAATAACATTCAGGCGCGCAATCTGCTCCGAAGCGAATACCTCAGCTATCTCGGTCAGGCCGAAGACGATATCGAACAAACGGACAGCTGGTTGCTTGATCGTCTTTATGGCCTGGGCAAGGGAGAGCTCAGCAGCGGCGGAAGCTTCTTGTTCGGTCTCTCGCCGACGAATTTGGACCGTTGGATGGACCCGTTTGGCGCGCGCATGCGCAATCTTTTCTACGACGAGCATTCGCCGGGAACGATGAAACCCATATTCGAGTATTCCATCTTTCTCGGCGGAAATTTCTATGCGATGACCGACGATTTCCTGACGCACAGTCAGTTTTCCTATGAGACCGTGCCGTTCTTCATAAGTGGAAGAGACTTGCCGCCGAATGGTCCGCGCTCTGCGTTCTACGCCTTCCGCCGACGGCGCCGACGGCGCCGACCTATTCCACGTGGATGCCGTTTCAGAATCCCCCGGCCACGCTGCCGGTGGGGCAGTATCCCCGCGCCACGGATTGGCGCCCGCAGGATCGAGCGGCCCGCATTTTGCGGCAGCACACCGACATTCTCAGCCGGCCAACGCCCTTGTTGGGGTTTGCGTTGGCCGCCGCGAACGACCCTGCGACGAACCGGCTCAACCAGCAGTATTTGAACCAGGTCACCGTGGCCTTTTGGGGAACGGATTTTCAGCCGACCGATTTGGCCGCGCTGGACCCGTCCGGCGTAAGTCTGAGTTCGGGCATTTTGCTGTATGAGGACGCGGATGGGGACGGCATTTTTGGAGGCGAGCTAGGGCTGGACCGGGTCGTGCCGCTGTCGAATTTGCAGTGGCCCGACGCGCCGGAATTCGTCAACGTCGATGGTCAAGTGGACCAATCGGGCAACTGGGCGCCCAACGATATCAACGGCGATGGTCTTTTGAATGACAAAGACAAGGCGTGGGTGGTGCGGCTTGATTTCAATACGCGGTGGCGCGTTCCCAACTCGAATTCCGTGGTGGGCAGTTCGTTGCGCAAGGCCGCGCAGGAGAAAGCGGCGAAACGCGGAGACGTTGGGGAAGATGCCGCGCCCGACGCGCTGGAAGCCGATTCACCGGTCGTGTCGGCGGAGCGAAAATCGCGCGCCAGCGCCAAGAAGACCCTGCTGATCGATGTGGAAAAAGCGCAGGCGGCGGCGGGGCGCGAGAAGGTTCTGACGCCG
>JAKJDA010000445.1 GCA_022706165.1 Candidatus Hydrogenedentota bacterium
TGGGAAAATACCCGCGACAGATGTTGTTCGCAGCGTAGGGACAATCCCGCAACAGCGGAAATGCTTTGCCGAACTTTGGCCGTTCCCGACATCAACGGCGTCGAACCGACGAGGACGCGGGATATCCGCCCCGATAACGCGAGAGACGAAGGGGATAGTGGAGGACGCCGGCAAGTAATATGCGGCGGATTGTGAGCGGGAGCAAGGCGCAGCGGCGAGAGGCCATTGCGGCACTAACGACGGAGTGCATTGGCAGCGTAGCGAAACGCGAAACAGGCGCAGGAGTGTTCGAGTTTTCTGCGAATTCGGAATGATACGAACGCGTTGTAAACGATTGAAAATTGGAGTAACGGTGAATGCAGTTAACGGTTCAACTGAAAGGATTACGGTCCCATGCCGCAATTAAGCATTGATCTGGCAATGAGCGGAAAGGTGATCCCGAGGCCTCATCGAATGGGCGGGCGCAGTCCCAACGGCGAAAGCATCGGATTGAACAGCTTTCACTTCCTTCGCAACGATCAACCCTGGTTGCCGGTCATGGGGGAATTCCAGTACTCGCGATATCCGCGGGAGCTGTGGGAAGAGGAACTCCGCAAGATCAAGGCCGGCGGAGTGGACATTGTGGCGACGTATGTCTTTTGGATTCACCACGAGGAAGAGGAAGGGGTCTTTGACTGGTCGGGTCGGCGGGACGTAAGGCGATTTGTCGAACTCTGCGGCAAGCACGGATTGTGGGTCATGATGCGCATTGGACCGTTCTGCCACGGCGAAGTGCGCAACGGCGGCCTGCCGGACTGGGTATACGGGTGCGGATTCGATGCGCGGAAAAACGATCCTCGTTACCTTTTTCACGTGAAGCGCCTGTATCAGCAAATTGGACGACAACTCAAGGGGATGATGTTCAAGGAGGGAGGGGCGGTCATCGGGCTTCAGTGCGAGAACGAGTTCATGGACAGCGCAGCGCCGTGGGAGACGACGCATAACACGGCCATGGCATATACGCCCAAAGGCGCGGACGGCATGAAGCACATGATGACGCTTAAGCGCATGGCGGTAGCCGCCGACCTGGATGTCCCGCTGCATACCTGCACGGGATGGGGCGCCTCGCCGGTCGATCCCGGGGAATTCCTGCCGATGTTCGGCGGATATGGCTATTATTCCTGGCTGGACGACCCGAGCTCCCAGGAACCGACAAGTTTCTTTTTGTTCCGGGATATGCCCAACCGGAAAACTCCCAAGTATGACCCACGACGGGTTCCGTTTGCCTGCTGCGAGATCGGCGGTGGTGTGCAAGTCTTTTACAAGAATCGCCCGCGGGTGCCGCCCGAGGGCGTGGAAGCGATGCACGTCGTGCAGCTCGGCAGCGGATCCAATCTCATGGGATACTATGTCTATCATGGCGGCATCAATCCGGTCGGCAAGCACGCTTTCCTGAATGAGCATCGCTGCCCGCGCATCAGCTATGATTTTCAGGCACCGCTTGGCGAGTTCGGCCAGCGACGGCCGCACTATGACCTGTTGCGCCGCCAGTTCCTTTTCCTCAAGGCGTTCGGCGGTCGCTTGGCGCCGATGCAGGTGGCGATCACGCCGTCGGTGGCCGACGGAAAGCCCACGGACACGGATACGGTGCGATGGGACGTGCGCGCCAAAGACGAAGGGGGGTATGTGTTCCTGAACAATTTTCAGGATCACGTCGAGATGCCGGATCAGACGGATATCGTTTTATCCGTGCGGACGCGAGGGGGGGAGACCATCCCGTTGCCGCCCAGCGGGCAAGGGATGACGTTGAAGAAAGGCGTGGCTTGCATCCTGCCTTTCAATTTCGAGATGGACGGGTTGCAGCTCAAGTCCGCCACGGTGCAGCCGCTGACCCGCCTCGATCTGGGCGACGCCATCCACTATTTCTTCTTCGCCCCCCGAGGCTTGCCAGCCGAATACGCCTTCGTAAGACCGAGTTTTACGACGATGGAATCGCAAGGTGCGACCTCGCGGCAGGTGGGCGAACTGACGCTGGTTAAGGCCCGTCCGGGCACTGATTGCCTCCTGACCTTCACGCTGTCGGGCGGGAAGAAGGTGCTGGTGACGACCCTCAGCGATGAGCAGTCGAAGCAGTTCTGGCAGGCTGAAATGGCCGGCCGGGACCGCGTTTTCCTCTCTCAAGCACAATTGCTCTTTGACAAGAACGAAGTGGAGATGCGACAAGTCGGTTCTGAAACAATGGGTTTCGGCGTATATCCGCCGTTTAAGGCGAAGAATGGCCCCCAAAAGGACGGCATTTTCCAACGTTACATCGCCCATGCCCGACACAAGTCGATCAAGGTATCCGTGCGGAAAATCTCGGACGGCAAGGTGGCCGTGCGCATTCCCCACAATGCCCTTCGCGGCGCATGCGAAGTTTACCTCCAAATCCAATATCTTGGCGATACAGGCAGCGCTTACCTGGGGGGCAAGCTGATTCACGATCACTTCGGGAACGGCTCTATCTGGGAGATCGCCTTGCGCCCCTTCGCGCCGCGCATCACGAAGGAGGAACTCGTGCTGGTGCTCACGCCGCGGCAAGAAAAAGGTGGCGCAAAAGTCAATTACAGCGGCATGGCTGCCATGAAGGTCATCGGCGGAGGCGACTCCATGGAGTTCCACTCTGTCCGAGCAACGGTCGAATACTCAGCAACGGTCAAGGTGCGTTAGAACTGGTTTCATAACTACCTC
>JAKJDA010000446.1 GCA_022706165.1 Candidatus Hydrogenedentota bacterium
TCGCTGGCACGGCGGGCATGCGCGGAAGCCAACGCATATTTGCTCGCATGACGACAACCCGCGCCGACTATTCATACGCGTCCGCACGGTGATCTAGCGACGCATGCGCATGATCACCTTGAGAGTCGGTCGCTGTGACCAACATGATCAGCGAGGAGCCTGGGGCAGCACCTGTGTGGGGGAACATTGCTATTTTTATGGCTATGTTTGACGAATTTAAGCGTTTTTGATACCATTCCTTGGCTAGATTGTAGCCATTGTATTCATGATGCTATCCTCAACCACAAGGACAGACATGTCACGTGTCAAAGATTGTCTGGATGGAAACGCCGCGGTCGCGCACGTTGCCCATGCCACCAACGAAGTTATCGCCATTTATCCGATCACGCCGTCGAGTCCGATGGGCGAGATTTCGGACGCCATGTCGGTGGCGGGCCAGAAGAATATTTGGGGCACCATCCCCAGCGTGGTGGCGCTACAATCGGAAGGCGGCGCATCGGGCGCCGTGCATGGCGCGCTGACGACCGGCGCGCTGACGACGACTTTTACGGCCTCACAGGGGCTTGCTGCTGATGATCCCGAACATGTACAAAATAGCCGGTGAATTGACCAGTACGGTCTTTCACGTCTCGGCCCGATCATTGGCCTGTCAGGCGCTCTCGATTTTCGGCGATCATTCGGACGTCATGGCGACGCGCCAGACGGGGTTTGGTCTGCTGTGTTCAAACAGCGTTCAGGAAGCTATGGATTTCGCGCTGATTGCACAAGCCGCCACACTCGAATCGCGTGTGCCATTCGTGCATTTTTTCGATGGATTCCGCACCTCGCACGAAATCCAGAAAATCGAGGTCCTGTCGGTTGAGGATATGAAGGCAATGCTGCCGGACGAGCTCGTCTTCGCGCATCGCCGTCGCGGATTGACGCCGGATCGGCCGATGCTCCGCGGCACGGCGCAAAACCCGGACGTGTATTTCCAAGGCCGCGAAACAGTCAATACGTTTTATCTGCAAACGCCGGGTATCGTGCAGAAAGTCATGGACAAGTTCGCCAAGCTGGTCGGCCGGACTTACAAACTGTTCGATTATGTCGGGCACCCCGAGGCCGAGCGTGTGGTAGTGATGATGGGGTCGGGCGCCGAAGCGATGCACGAAACGGTGGCGTATC
The DNA here is from genome assembly GCA_022706165.1 of Candidatus Hydrogenedentota bacterium. GTDB lineage: Bacteria > Hydrogenedentota > Hydrogenedentia > Hydrogenedentales > SLHB01 > JAKJDA01. Next base: position 1,165 of record JAKJDA010000446.1, read on the forward strand.
TGGCCGGCAAAGGCGAGAAGGTCGGGTTGGTGAAAATCCGGCTGTACCGGCCGTTCTCGCGCGAAGCGTTTGTCGCGGCGTTGCCGCGTACGGTCACGTCAATCGCTTGCCTCGATCGGACCAAGGAGCCGGGCGCGATCGGCGAACCGATTTACGAGGATGTCCGCACCGCGATCGGCGAAACGATGGAATGCGACAAGACGCGTTTCAGCCGCTGGCCGCGCGTGATCGGCGGACGTTACGGCTTGGGTTCAAAAGAATTCGACGAACAGATGTGCAAGGCCGTGTTGGATAATCTGGCCAGCGCACAGCCGAAAAACCATTTCACTGTCGGCATCAATGACGATGTCACTGCTACCAGCTTAACGGTTGACCCCAGTTTCAGGATAGACTATGGCGAGGCCGCCGCGCATTGCGCCATGTTCTACGGCCTCGGCTCCGACGGTACGGTCGGCGCCAATAAAAATTCGATCAAAATCATCGGCGATTTGACCGACAACTACGCGCAGGGCTATTTCGTTTACGACTCAAAAAAAGCCGGCTCGATGACAACGTCGCACTTGCGCTTCGGGCCGGCGTTGATTCGCAGTACCTACCTTATTCGGACCGCTGACTTTGTCGCTTGCCACAACTTCTCGTTTTTGGAGAAATACGACATGTTGTGCCATGCCAAACCGGGGGGTGTCTTTTTGCTGAACAGTCTCTACGATGCCTTCACGGTCTGGGACAAAATCCCTGCTGAAGTACAGCAGCAAATTATCGCGAAAAAGCTGAAGTTCTATGTGATCAATGCGGTTAACATCGCTGAAGAACTCGGGCTGGGCGCACGCATCAACACGATCATGCAGACGGCGTTTTTCAAGATTTCGGGTGTCATCGACACCGCTGTGGCGATTGACGCAATCAAGCAGGCCATTCATAAAAGCTACGGCTCGAAAGGCGAGAAAGTGGTCAAGATGAATATTGACGCGGTCGAACGCGCTTTGGAAGGCATTCAGGAAGTGAGCGTGCCGGGCCGCGTCACGAGCACGCTGCATATGCAACCGCCCGTGCCGCCGCATGCGCCTGAATTCGTACAGACCGTGACGGGGCCGATGATTGCGTTCAAGGGCGATGACCTGCCGGTCTCGGCCTTCCCGGTGGATGGAACATATCCGACAGCGACCACGCAGTACGAAAAGCGCAACATTGCCGTCAAAATCCCCATCTGGGATCCCGAGGCGTGCATTCAGTGTGGAATGTGCTCTGTGTACTGCCCGCACGCATCGATTCGCATCAAGGCGTATCCGCCTTCGCATCTCGAGAATGCGCCCAAAGGTTTCAAATCGACGGACGCCAAAGGCGGTGGTAATCTTGGCGGCTTGAAGTTCACCGTTCAGGTTGCGCCGGAGGATTGTACTGGGTGTGGCGCCTGCGTTGAAATGTGCCCGGGCAAGAACAAGCAGGAGCCGGACCGCAAAGCGATCAACATGGAATGGCAGGCGCCGCGCCGCGAGGAGGAGGTAGCGCACTACAATTACTTCCTGTCGATCCCGGATCCGCC
>JAKJDA010000447.1:0-289 GCA_022706165.1 Candidatus Hydrogenedentota bacterium
CCGCCGCTCGTTTTTGAAAACCACTATCGGTCAAGGCGAGAAAGGCCTACAAAATTACGCCGAGATGCTCGACATGCTGCCGAATATCTTTTACTTCGTCTACATCTCCGACTCGAAACGGTTGGACTACGGCATTCAAGGATCGGTGATCCGGCCCGGGATCGACGTGGAAGAATATGGGGGATATCGCGGCGAAATCGCCGAGGTCATGCGCGTGGGGAATGCCATGCGCAAGCGCAACCTCATGTTCGACGTCGATTTCCAAGAAAAAATCTGCCAAGGACTGCCC
>JAKJDA010000447.1:299-2703 GCA_022706165.1 Candidatus Hydrogenedentota bacterium
GCCCAACCGCGTGATCGGAGACAATCCCGACATCCCCGGTTCGCAGCCCGCGTCGTCCTTCGAAGACCTGCTCGAACTCTACCGCTCACGCCGATGCCTGCTGCACGTCACGCGCCAAGACTACGAAGACGGCTACAACCTCGCCATGCTCGAAGCGATGGCCTGTGGCATGCCGGTCGTCGCGCTGGCCAATGCCACATGCCCCATCGAAAACGGCGTGAACGGGCTCGTTGCGTCCGACGTGGCGGGCATGCGCGCACACGTGCAACGCCTGTTCGACGATCACGCGTTCGCCCAAACCCTCGGCGCACGCGGACGCGACCGCGTCTCCCAAGCATTCCCGATGGACACCTTCATCGCGTCGTGGCGTCAAGTCATCGAAGTCGCCGTCGAATCAAAATCCCATTCATCCCACAACGGGTCCCAGCCGCCCCCCGCCTCCACATTGCGCGACGACGCCCGATTCCAGCCAGGAGGATACTACCGATCCGAACGGCCTGAACTCGCCGCGCACGTCCCAAAAACCACGAAACGCTTGCTTGACTGCGGCTGCGGAGCAGGCGATTTCGGAGCATTGATGAAACGCTCCGGCGTCCAGGAAGTCATCGGCGTCGAACTGGTTCCCCGCGCATGCGAACTGGCAAAGAACGTCCTCGACGACGCCATCTGCGGCAACATCGAAGAAATGGAGTTTCCGTTCGAAGACGGCTACTTCGACTGCATCACCTTCGGCGACGTGCTCGAACACCTCGCCGATCCTGCGGCTGTATTGAAAAAAGCGGCGCGCGTCCTCGCCCCGAAAGGCGTGATCATCACCAGCATTCCCAACGTGCGGTTTTTCCAAGTCGTCGCAAACCTTGTCCATGGCCGCTGGCAATACGAGAGCGCGGGCATCCTCGACCGCACGCACCTGCGCTTTTTCACCTCCGTCGAAATGGTGGAACTCGTCCGGCAAGCAGGGCTGGAGATCGTCCAATTATCCCCATTGTCCGCCGCCCCGAAAGAAGCCTTGCCGCGAAATCCGGACGGCTCCTTCACGCTCGGACGTCTGACGATTCACCCCATGAACGACCTCGACTACGAGGATTTCCTCGTGTACCAATACCTCCTCATCGCAGGCAAGCCCGTCACAGACCGCTTGGCCCGCGCCCAACAAGCGCTTGACGCCCGCGAGAACGAAGCGGCCTACGCGCTCGCATTCGAGACCGTAGACGGCGATCAAGGAACGCGCGCCGCCATCCTCGCAAAAGCGGCGGCTAGATTAGGAAATCTCTCCGAGGCCATCTCGTGGTACGAAAAGGCTGTTTGCGCCCAACCCGACGACGCGGAGCTTCTAGGCGACTACGGCATTGTCCTCGTGGCCATGAATCGCGCCGGGCAAGCGCGGCCCTTGCTCGAGCGCGCGATCGATGCCCTTCCCGAAGAGGGCCGTTTCGCGGGAGCGATGGGACTCGTCTTGGTGACAGAAGGCCGCACCCAAGAGGCATTCGCTCAGTTCAAACGCGCGCTCGATCTCAATCTCGATAACGAAAACATCCTGCGCCATCTCATACAGACCGCGTACGAGTTGGGCCGCCCCGAAGAAGCCGAACCCTTCGCGCGCCGCTTTGCGGATTTCTATCCAGGCAATCTCCCTGCGGGCTGCCAGCATGCCGCCCTCTTGAGCAAACTCGGACGCGAAAAAGAAGCGCGCAATCGCATCGAAACCATGCTGCTTCTCTCGCCCAACTACGCGCCCGCGCAAAAACTCCTCGACACCCTAGAAGGCCGCTCCCATGAAACCGGCCCGTGAATGGAAGACCGAACTTTCCGGCCACACGCTAACGCCGGACGTCGAACTCATCCCCGGGCGCGAAGGCGACGCGACCCTGCGCGTCAACAACGTCTATCTGCACAGCCGCTACAACCCACGCGAAGAGGCCAAGCGTTTGGTCGATTCAGCGGAACTCGATCGCAAACGCCCCGTGCTGGCGATTGGATGCGGCTTAGGCTATCACGTGCTTGAACTCCTGTCGCGCGGCATGACCGTTGTCGTGGTCGAGCCAGTCCCCTCGGTCGCACGCTTGGCGGTCGAAGGCCCCCTCCGCGATTCCGACGCGCTTCTCGGCGTCGGCGACGTACAGGCCATTGCCCAAACGCCTGCCTTCCGAGCCTACGCGGAACGCGTGCCGCAAATCTTGGTGCACCCACCAACCGCACAACTCCACCCCCAATACGTTGCGGAGATGGAGGCCCGTGTCATCGCGCTTGCCGTGACAGACCGCCGTCTAAACATCGCCGTGGTAGGGCCGATGTATGGCGGTTCGCTGCCAATAGCCCAGTGCCTCGAACGCGCGTTCCGATCGTTGGGCCATCGCACCCTGTATGTCGACAACAGCCACGCGTACCCGCTCTACCAAAGCAT
>JAKJDA010000448.1 GCA_022706165.1 Candidatus Hydrogenedentota bacterium
TGGCATGTATTTTGTCCGCTCCGAAAGGCAAGGCGATCCCGTTGCATGCGCCCGGTTGCTATCCGCGCAACTCGCGCAGGGCGGCGAGGCGGTCAATCACTATGCCGTTTCGGGCCCGGCGCTCATGGGTTTAACGACGCGAGACAAGCTCAACCAGGGCGTCATGCCGCGCTATCTGCCGCAAACGCGTCTGTGGGGCGTTATGGAGGGAGAACTCCACGAATGCGATTTTCTGGAAGCTTTTAGGAAGGCGCGTCCGGATGTCACGACGGATATTGAAACGATCGCTTCGCTGTGGCGCGCGGATGAACTCGTGCAGGCGCTTCCGTTTTTGAACGGGGCGTTTTTCTTTTTTCTGTGGGACGAGGAAGCCGACACGTTGGTTGCGGGCAATGATCGGTATGGGTTGTATCCCATGTACTGGGCGCAAACCGACGGCGTCTTTTGCCTGGGAAGCCGGGTGGCGCATTCGGTGTTGGCGAACGCCTCCAATGGCGCGTGGAACACGGCCGGTCTGGCTCAACTCTTCACCACGGACGATTATTGGGGAGAGACGACGCTCGTGGCGGGAGTTGAGGCGTTTCCGCAGGCAACCGTTTTGACGCTGCGTTCGGGAAAGCCTTTGTGGAAGCGGCATTGGCGGTATGACTACGCGCCGCGTCTTGCCGGAACGCCTTTGGCCGAGATCGGGAAGCGCCTCGGCGAAGGGCTCGTCCGGGCAGTCCGGCGTCAGGCAAAAACAGGGCGTCGCATCGGCATCACGTTGAGCGGCGGTCTCGATTCGCGCTGCCTGGTTGCGGCGGCGAGTCGCCTGGGGACTTCGTTGCATACTTTTACCTGGACCAAGCCGGGCGCATACGACGGACGTTTCGCGCGCGATGTCGCCGCGCTGTACGGAACCGAACACCACGGTTTCGACTACGCGTATCTCCAGTTTGCGTCGCATTGCGAAGAATGCGCCCGCGTCGTGGAGGGGCTCAATAACTACTTCGACTGCCATATGGCGGCTCATGCACATCTCGTTGCGCCGCACGCGGACGTAACGCTCAACGGCTATGCCGCCGGGGTGCTGCTTGGAGGATCGTATTTGCGGTCGAGGTGGATGCGCGAAATGCCCACGGATGCGCTGGCCGATCTTCTGTTCGCATGGCGCAATACGGGGCTGCGGGAAGACGAACTTTCCGAGGCCCTGTCGCACTACGAGGAACTCGAAGGGGGCCTCCGCCCGCGCGCGTTGTATGCCCGATTGATCGCCGAAACGGATGCGCCGTCCACGCCGGACCGCGTGGATCGGTTTTATCTCGAATCGCGTCAGCGGCGCGTCACGGCGATGGGCGCGGTGTTGCTCCGCACCGACGTCGAGTCTGCGGCCGGATTTTTCGATTATGATTTGCTTGATCTCATCACGGGAATTCCCGCTTCCTTGCGCAAGGAGCATCGCGCTTACTTGGCGATGATGCGAACGACCTTTCCCGAGGCGCTGCGCATTCGGTGCCAGCGCACCTTGCTGCCCGCCGGCGCGCCGGGGTGGGCGGGCATCGGGGCCAAAGCGTTTCTGAAGGGGTGCCGTCTTCTCGATAGACGTTTGGGCTGGCCTCGCATCACGCGGTATCAGTCTCCGGTGGATTTCGCCGTGTGGCTGCGCGGTCCCCTGAAAACCTGGATGGATGCGCTCGTTCATACGCCCAACGCGGCAACGCAAGAGGCGTTGCATGCGCGATTTTGCCGGAAAATATGGGCCGAGCATTTGGCCGGACGCGATCGCACGCAGTTGCTCGGGGCCATAGCGGCGGTGGCCGCTTTTGGCCAAGTGCTCGATCGAGCCCGCCGGAAACTTCCCGCGGCAAATGCTTTTCCGGTGCGCATCAGCGCGAAGTGAACGAGCGTCAAGCCTTGCACGAGCATTCCTCGTCAGCCCGTTGCAGCGGGGAGCGGCAATGCGTATGCTGGTGCCGGCACAAAACGAACGGCATGTGCGAATGCGGACAGTTCATTGGGGTGGCGCATAGCAGGGGGTGTCTAGAAACATGAGCATTGTCATAGCGAACGGGCATGTCATCGACCCTACGACAGGGCTCTCAAAGCCGATGGATGTTTTGGTCGATGGCGGCGCCGTCGTAAAGATAGCGAAAAATCTGCGCGGCGACGAGGTTTTCGATGCGTCCGGCTGCATCGTGTGTCCGGGTTTGGTCGACATCCACGTCCATCTGCGCGAACCCGGCTACGAGTCGAAGGAAACCATCGCCAGCGGCAGCCGTGCGGCGGCTCGCGGCGGATTCACATCGATCGTGCCCATGCCCAACACCAGCCGCCGCGCCCGCGAGACCGCGTGCATCAAAATATGGCCGTCGGCCTGCGCCACGAAGCAGCGTGCCGGCCAGGAGATGACCGAAATGGCCGAATTGAAGGCCGTTGGCGCGGTGGCCGTGACGGACGACGGATCGGATATCGCCAGCAGTTGGGTGATGCGCCGTTGCATGGAGTATGCGTCGATGGTGGGATTGACCTATCTCGCACACGCCGAGGACGCTTCGCTCATGGAAGGCGGCGCGATGAACGAGGGATGCACGTCGACCCGTCTGGGCTTGCCCGGCATGCCGCGCGAGATGGAGGAGATCGCCGTGGATCGCGTCGTGCGGCTCGCGCGGTTGGCCAAGGCCAAGGCGCATATCTGCCATGTCAGCACGGCGGG
>JAKJDA010000449.1:0-318 GCA_022706165.1 Candidatus Hydrogenedentota bacterium
GGGCCGTTGTCTTTGATGTGCAGCCGCACCGTCTCGGAATCGGCGAAAAGATGACACGAAACGGTCCCGCCGTGGACCATGGCCTGCGAGGCGTTTTGAAAAAGATTGAGCGTCACCTGGTGCACAAGGTCGGGATCGGCGACGACGATGCAGGAGTCCGTGCAGGAAAGCCGGAAGGAAATCGCCGCAAAGGCATTCTCTGTTTCGCAGGCGGCCACGATGCGCTGGAGCAATTCGACGAGGTCGAAGGGACGGAAATGCGGGCGCCACGGACGCGCGAATTGGAGCAACTCGTTGATGGTCTGTTCCATGCGGCGG
>JAKJDA010000449.1:328-2685 GCA_022706165.1 Candidatus Hydrogenedentota bacterium
GATCGGCGGCGTCCAGGCTGTGGGCGAAGACTTGTATGGCCCCGCTGATGGCGGCCAGCGGATTCCGGACCTCATGCGCCACGGAAGCCCCCATTTGCCCCAGCAAGGCCAGGTTTTGGGCGCGCAGCACGCGTTCGTGCATGTGTTTGAGCGCGGTAATGTCGCGGACGATGACCGTCGTGAACGCGCCGGAAGCGTACGCGCCGGCGGAATGCATGAGATGAATGGGAAAACGCGATCCATCCTTTCGCACGCCGTGAATCTCAATTTCGCTCGGCGGTTTGGAACCGTTCGGTTCCGGGGACGCGTCTTCGAAAACGCCCGGAACGAGGGCGCAAAAGGGCATCCCCGCGGCTTCGGCGGCTTCGTAGCCGAAGAGGCGCGACGCGGCTTCATTCAAGGATGCGATCCGTTCTTCCGTGTCCAACGTGAAGATGGCGTCCGGAGCGGTGTCCAGAATGGCTCGCAAGCGGGCCTCGCTGTCGCGCAAGGCATGTTCGGCGTTCTCCCGGCTCCTCCGATCCTGGTCGAGGCGATCGAGCATGGCGTCGAATTCCCGGGCGAGCGTGCCGATTTCATCGGTGCGCGTCAACGCCAACCGAGCGGACAAGTCGTTGTGCTTGCCGATCGACACGACGTGCCCCGTCAGCGAAGCGATGGGGTCCACCACTGTCCGCCGGAGCATCGCGAGCATGCCCAGAAGCAAGACCGCTCCTCCCCCGATGCTGGCCCCCAAGGCGACGCGCTGCGCCCGCATTCCTTCGCGCGTGATGCTGCGGGGGGGTGACGGCTTCGACAAGCAGCGCCGGCTTGGCGTTCAGATCGCGCAGCATGCCGTAGGCGTTGATGGATTTCATGCCGAGGGGGCGGAAAACGGCGTTCGTTGCGTTTTTGAGTTCGATCACGATCTCCTGCATGTCGCGGGGCATGGCGTCCGGAACGGACAGGGGAAAGAGCCGGAATTGGACGCCTACCTGTTTGCACAACGTCTCAACCAGACGTTCGTTCAAGAAGGCGCCCATGATGAGCGTGCCCCGGATCGGCCCCTCGTTCATGCTGGTCAAGATTGGCCGTGAAGCTGCAAGAAGCGGCCCCGATGCGGTAAGCAGTATGCCGGAGGCCCCCTCCGGACTGTTTCCGGAGACCAACAGCGGGTGATCTTGGGGCCATATTTCACGCGAAAGCTCAGGGACCTCCAGATCCGCTTGGGCGGCTGTATCGACGGCGCGACTCCACACCGTCTGGTTTTTCACGTCGACAAAACCGATATAGCCAAGAGAATTCCGAACGAAACTGGCGTCTGCGAGATTGGTCTCAACGTACGCCGGGTCGCGCGTCTCGACGAATCGGTACGTGTCATCCCACGAGGCCCAGTCATATGCAAACGCCTGGATTTGCTGGACCTCGCGCCATATCGCCGACACGCATCGCTGCAAGTTTTCCTCGGCCTCTTTGCGTTCCAACGCCTCGAAGCTCGAAAACACGACCCGGCTCGCGATGGCATAGGCCAGCGCCACGTAGAGCAACAATATCGCGAACAGGATGCCCGCCACTTTCCAACGCAAGGACATATGCCCGGCCCCTCGGTTCCGCGACATTATCGCATGGCGGCGTTGCCCAAGCCAGCAAGCCGGGCCATGCGATCCCGCGGCGAGCCGGAACGGGCATTTGCATGTTTCTTTTCGGTTTGGGTACGCTGCTTTCTCGATCCGGGCAAGAGACCCCGGAGTGAACATGGAGGGGGCATCGCATGACGAGCCGAGAACGCATTCACAACATCCTCAAACGCCGCCCGGTGGACCGCATCGGCGTCTACGAGCATTTCTGGGGGGACACGCACAAGAAGTGGACTCAAGAGGGGCATCTGAAGGAGGGCGAGTCGCTCGAAGATCATTTCGGCTTTGACATGCAAATGGCTTGGGTGTTCAACAGCGTCGCCAACCTTGACTTCGAGCCCCAGATCATCGAGGAGACCGACGAGACGCGCTTGGTCCGAGACGGCAACGGCGCGACGCTGCGGCTGCATAAGCTGCACGACGCCACCCCGGAACACGTCGATTTTCTCGTCCGGGATCGCGCAGGCTGGGAAGAACACGTCAAGCCTTTCCTCAAGCCGGAACGCCGCCGCATCAATATCGAAGGCTATCGCGACGTTCGCCGCCGCGCCGCCGAACAGGACCGTTTTTTCGCGTGGGCCGGCGTGAACGTTTTCGAACTGATGCACCCGGTATGCGGCCACGAATACATGCTGATGGGCATGGCTTTGGACCCTGATTGGGTCAAGGACATGGTTTCCATCTATGCGGCCTTGACCATCAAGTTGCAACAGATCCTTTTTGAGCGTGAGGGCCGGCCCG
>JAKJDA010000044.1:0-9463 GCA_022706165.1 Candidatus Hydrogenedentota bacterium
CATGAGGTGAAGGCGGGCGACACAGCATCCCGGATCGCTCAGACGTACAACGTCGCCATAGCGGATTTGTATGCGTGGAACGATCTCGGGCCGAAATCGGTTCTGAAAACGGGCCAGAAGCTCGTGCTCCAACCTCCTGCAGGCGCGACAAACGTCTCCGCCGCCCAAACGTCCGGGGGGCGCTCCGAAGAAGCGGCGCGCGCATCCCAGGGGAAAGAGAAATCGGAATCCGCCACGCGGGAAACGCCGCACATGCATACGGTCGCCAAAGGCGACACCGCGTTGGCGATTGCCAGCAAATACGGGGTTCCATTGAAAGCGTTTTTGGAATGGAACAATCTCAACGAGGGATCGGTGCTCCGGGTAGGAGATGAATGCGTCATTAGCCTTGCGGCCGCCAGCGGCACGTTGACGGAGAAGCCTGTGGCGGCGATTCCGGACGCGAGTGCAAAGGAAACCGCCAGTGCTGCGAGCAAAGCGGGCAAGAACGCCAAGGGGGCGCCATCGTATCGGACCGTTACGGGCAAGGGCAATGCCGCAAAAACGACGTACGTGGTGGTCAAGGGGGACAGCCCTTCGTTAATCGCTCAGAAGTTCGGCGTTTCGCTGCGCGACCTCTACGCGTGGAATAAGTGGGACAAGTCCACCGTTCTTCGAGTGGGACAGCAGGTGACGGTTTCTCGCCCGTAATCGGCCGACCGGCCCCCAAGGTCTTGTGGCGTTGAAGCGGGGGCAACGCCGCGACAGGAAGCGGGGCATCGCGCCTCGTCCAGCACGCAATCCAAGGAGGAGCGCCGCCAGGGCAGGCTATGTCAACAGGAGCAGGGGCAACAGGGGCAGGACAACGGGCCCTGCAATCGCTCGGTTATGTTCCGGTGTTGCATCCGGAGCTGTTGGCGCTGTATCCGGTCTTGGGCCTGTACGCCCACAACGCGGGCAAATTGCCCATGTCGTTTCTGGCAAGGCCCGCCGCCTTCATGGCGCTGGGGGCTTTGTTGCTTTGGGTGCTGCTTTCCCTGCTCTTGCGCAATATCCATCGCGCGGGTCTCGTGACGTCTTTGCTGGTGTTTTCCGCCTTTTCGGGGTGGGGCGTTTGGGCCTCGTTGATGGAGGCGGCGCTGCCGATCGCGAGCGGTCTTCACGCCTCTGTGTTCATGGCGGCGTATGCGGCGATCGTGACGGGATGCGTGTTGTTGTTGGTGCGGTATCGTCCGCGCGCGGAGCAAGGCGCGTCCACGCGAAAAGGCGTGGCCGTTTTCGTGGCCGCCGCCTGCGTGATTGGAGCGGCGGCATGGGCGCTGCTTGGGCCGGTGCTGCCTCGCGGCGGCGATTGGATGATGGCGGCATATCTTGGCATTGTCGTGGCCGTATACATGCTGTTGCTGGCGTTTCGCGGCGATTGCCGTCAAGCGACGCGCACGCTGAACTGGTTCGCATTCGTGTTGATTTTATTGACGGCGGGCAACATCGCGTTGCGCCGTCACGAGGAGCCCGCGATTGCCATTCCCCCGCTGGAGGAAGCCGCGTCGCGGACCGTTCGCTCGGCGACGCCGGAGTCGCCGTATCCCGACATTTATTTGATTGTGCTCGAGGGGTATGCGCGGGCGGATGTGCTTCGCACGACATACGGCTACAACAATCTTCCTTTTCTTGACGCCATGCGCGCCAAGGGTTTCCAGGTGGCCGATCGGAGTTTTGCCAACTATCCCGTATCGCTGGCTGCCGTGGGCTCCATGCTCAACCTCGATTATCTGCATGCCCTGATCGGACCCGAAACGTCCGCCGACGCCGGGTTGCCGTCGCTTGTTCATGCGTATACGGAGAATCGGGCGTTTCAGTTTTTGCGGTCGCGAGGATATCGCATCGTGGCGTTTTCGCCGCGCGAGGACGCCTTGGAGCCTTGCCCGCCCATGGCCGATGTGGCGCTCAAGCCTCCGTTCGCCGTCAGTGAATTCGAGCAGGTGCTGTTGCGCAATTGCGCGTTCGCGCCCATGCTCGACAGCGCCTATTATTGGCGACACGGCGTTTCGGGCTATTGGCTGAACGCGTTTAGCCGTCAGCGCGTGCGGTATATCGTTTCCAACATCGCTTCCGCGGCCGGCGATGCCCCCCAACCCTGCCTCGTGTTCGCGTATTTGCTCGTGCCGGAACAGCCCTTCTTGTTCACGCACGGCGGCTGGTGGGCGAAGCCGGTGGGTTTTTCGCTGCGCGGCGAGCCGGTTCGGGCCACGTGGCGCCAGTATTTCGAGGGGTATGTCGAACAGCTGCATTACGTGAACCGGCGGCTTCTCGAGATAAGCGATGCCTTGACGGCTTCCTCGACGCGTCCGTCGGTCGTGCTGATAGTATCAAGCCGCGGTCCCGGTTTTGAGCCTGCTTCCGCGCATGGCGACATGGCCGCTTTGCGCGATCGGTTCCCCAATCTTGTCATGGTCCGGTTTCCCGATGCGTCCGGCGCGGACGCCGCGCGGCTTCCGCAAAACATTAGCCTCGTGAACGTGCTGCGTTTCACGTTTGATCGCGTGTTTGGCGCTTCGTTCGGCCTGCTGCCGGACGAGGCCTTTGTCTCTTCCGATCGATCTCCTCTTGACGTCAAGCCGCTTGCTGTGTCCGAACTGTCCAAGTGAGGCGGGGCGAGCAAGGATAGGCCGTTATTCGTCGTGTATCGGAGCGACGTTCCCGGCGAGAAACGCGATCAACAAAACGCGGATCATCGCGTCAATCGGTACAATACCTCGCCCGCATGAGGAACCAGCAAGCGCCCCTCGTCCTCGCGGTCTTTCCAGTCGTTGGGATTGATGGACGCCGGGTCGCGGTAGCCGAGGTTGATGCCGCGGCATTCGGCCTCGGGGATGCCGGTGGCCAGGGTCACCTGCACGCGCGGTTTTTCGACGCCATTCTCGAACGTGCCGATGCCGCGGACGTGCGTGCTGTGCGCGAGGATGCCGCCGGGGATGTCGGTGAACTTGTCCATCTGCGCAAGGAAATAATCGCGCGTGTGGTAGCCGATGCGGCGGATGAGATCGCCATGCGTGACGCTGATTTCGTGCAGGTGCGGCGCATAGATGATGAGTTCGCCGCCGTCCGCCACGACGGGTTCGAGCTTGTACATGCACTTGCCCGCGACCCAGAGTTCGTCGTACATCGCCGGGGCCATGGCGAGCACGCTCTTGAACGGCTTGTCCTTGTAGACGATGTGGGTTTTTGCGGAGAGGTCGGCGGCGGCGGACCATGCGGATTCCGGCGCGCCGTAGAAGATGCCCTTGCAGTCCTTGCCCATCACGTTGAGGCAGAAGCAGCGTTTTTCGATCGGGATGAGCGACGCGGCCTTGTCGACCACCGCGCGCACCGGCGTGTACTTCGTGCCGTTGATGAGCGGGTTCGTGATGAGCGCGCCGAGCCAGTGGAAGAGATTGAGGATTTCCTCGCCCGCGATGCCGGGGAAAAAGTACTTGTTGCCGCCGCTGAACCCGACGACTTCATGCGGAAACACAGGCCCCGCGATGCAGAGCAGATCGTAGTCGAAAATGCGTTTGTTGACGCAAACCTCCGCCGCGCACCGCAGCAGACCGTTCGACAATTCGGCGATTTCGTTCTCGGTGACGGTTCCTATATGGCGCAACGCTTGGGGGTTTTTCCATTCGTGGTTGATGATTTCGATATCACCATATGTGCCGCGCCGCTCGTCTTCCGTGATGCCCAACAGCGCGTTGATCGCCGCGTCGCTCATGGGCGGGTGCGTGCCCAACGCGATCATGAAGTCCGCCTTCGCCGCGCGTCCCTTCACGGCGCGCAACAACGCGCGAAACATCGCCGGCATCGGCATGCTCCGCGTGCTGTCGGGAATGATGAACAACACGCGCTTGCCGTCAACGGACTCCTTCGCGAACGCCTCGTGCACAAACGACGACAATTCATCGGCGTTGAGGCAACCATTGTCTTTGATTAATTGCATACTATGTACCTTTTAATGAAGATTCGCCACAGAGTCACGGAGCACACAGAGAAAGCACGGAGAAAGAAAGATGAAACCACAGATGAACACAGATGGCCACAGATAAAAACGGGAAAGATTTCTCTGTGCTCTCAGCGCCTCTGCGTTAGATTCTTTTTCCCTTGTTTCGTTGCGTTGAAAAATTTCTACACTGCAAAACCCAATTTCATCAACAATCCCGCCAACAACCGGCTCTCAGGCTGCACTATCGCCCGCGTATGTTGAAATTCGCGGCGGCGCGGATATTCCTTGCGAAGACGATCGAAGCGCGGGCCGCGTTCTTCCTGTGGCGCGTCGAGTAGCGTGCGCATGGCTGCGTCGTCGCGCCGAATATCATACACCTTTCGCACGGCCTCGCGCAGTTCGGCTTGCGGGTTGGATGTATCGCCGCGTACGGTCACTTCCGGACATTCCGGCGCGGGCAACAGCGGTGCGGGGTCCCATGTCGGCGCAACGCCAAGAAACGCGCAGGCCGCGCGGTATATCTGCACCGTGCCGTTCACCTTGCCGTCGAAGGAGTACCCCGCGATGTGCGGCGTGCCGATGAAAACCTGTTTCAGCAATTCCACATCGACGAGCGGTTCGCCTTCCCACACGTCCAACGCCGCCGCGCGCATGCGGCCGCTCGCCAGGGCAACGTTGAGTGCGGCATTGTCCACGACGGCGCCGCGCGAAGTGTTCAGCAGAATCGCGCCGGGCCGGAGTGACTGAAAAAACGCGGCATCGGCCAGATGGTAGGTGGCGTCGGGACCGTTCTTTGTGAGGGGAACATGAAACGTAACGACGTCGCATGCCGCCGCATCTTCCAGGGTCCCGAATTCCGCGCCGCCTTCCGCGCGCGCGCGCGGCGGATCGTTCAACACACAACGCATGCCCAGGGCGCGGGCCGCGCGGGCCACGCGCGATCCGACGTTGCCGACGCCGATGACGCCAAGCGACATCGCGCCGAGTTGGAGCGTGTAGCGTCCCGCCAGTTCGAGCAATGCCGCCGCGATATATTGCGCCACGCTTTCGGCGTTGCAGCCGGGCGCGGAGGAAAACCCGATGCCGCGCTCCGCCAAGTAGCTTTTGTCGATGTGGTCTTCGCCAATCGTGGCCGTTGCGACGAAACGCACCGATGAACCTTCGAGCAATGCGGCGTTTACCTTGGTGATCGAACGCACCATCAACAGGTCCGCATCGCGCACGGCCTCGGGCGACAACGTGCGGCCCGGCAGCGCCGCGACTTCGCCCAAGGTCGAGAAGGCTTCGCGCGCGTACGGAATGTTTTCGTCGGCCACGATTTTCATGGCAGGGCTTGTCTCCTGTCGCTTCGCCGATTTCGCGGAAAGATCACTCGTGCGTCTCGCGATCGCGGCGGTTTTTGGTCTTGCGACGCGGCGCGGGGGCGTCTTCGTCGGACGAGACGGTTTTTCGGGGGCGACGGGCCTTGGGCGGCGGGGCGTCGTCTTCTTCGTCGTCCTGTGCGCGCGCACGCGGCGCGGCGCTTTTCCGCGCGGACTTGGGCGTTGCGTTCGCCGGGGCGCCCGGGATCGAGTAGACCGTCGCGCCCTTGCGGCGGCGGCGCTTGGGCTGCGCTATCATGTCGATGGCTTCTTCCCCCGTCGTGTCGGCGTCGGGGCAAAACGATCCCGTGTTGCTTTGGGCCGCCTCGGCGAGGCCGACGATCAAGCGCTGTCCCAACGGCAACCGCGCGTGCGCGTGGCGTTCGCGTTTTTTGGGGCGCGCCATGGCGATGAGGCACGCCGCTGCTGCCGCAGACGCCATGAATGCGATGTCGCCCCATCCGAAGGAGTTCGCGACGAGGGAGCCAAGCCGGGCAAATGGAACCCGCGTCACAAGGGAAAAAATCGATTCGGCGTTCTGCGATGCCGTGAACAGGCATACGCTGCCGATGGCGCCCAGCAGAATGCCCGGCGCGGCGCATGCCGCGGCTGTCAGACCCAACGCAATGCTTCGGCGGCGTTCCTGCGTAGCGAAAAAGACGCCAAGTCCCGCGGCGAAACCGACGGATACCGAAGCGGCGCTTTCCAGGCAGTGCATGGCCGCCGAGATCATCACCCAAACGAGAGCGCCTACGGCCGATCCTGCGAGCCCCAAGGCTATGGCCGTCGCGAAATCTTTTGCCGCGGCCTTTGGCGGCCTTTCTTCTGTCGCGTTTTCCATGATGGGAACGAAACCCGATGGCGCTCTACCCGCGCGTTTTTTTCCATGGCGGCGTTTCGGGCAACAGTTTGCCGAACTCGGCGATCAACGAGTCTTCGTATTCGCCGGCGAAGGAACCGCTGAAGAAACGGTCGAGGCCTTCGTCGTGAAAGCGCCGCCACGATTCCTCTTCCTCTCCGGGATTGATCGGGAAGAACAGGGCTCCGTTGGCGCGGGCGGCCTTCAGATCGCCGAGGGCGTCGCCGATCATCAGCATCTTGTTTTTCTCGTAGCGGCCTTCCGAGCAGAGGGCGATGTGTTCAGCCTTGGTGCCGAATTCCTGGCCGGCGATGGTGAAGACAAAGCGTTCCAGCCCCTGCTCGCGCCACTCGCGCACAAGGGCCTCGGTCGGCGTTTGACTGCACACCAGCAAATCGGCTTTTTGTTCTGCGCGCTCGAAGGATTCGCGCACGTGGGGAAACGCGGGCAATCCTCCCTGCACGATATCCTCGACGGCGGCATTCACGGCCTTGCTCCATTCGAGCGCCTTGCGCAAATCTTCTCCGTCGTGCCGTTGACAGTGCGCCTCGAGTTGTGCGTTGCCCAATTTGGTCTCGGTCTCGATCCAGCGGCGCAGGTTCGGCGTCTTGGGCACGTCAAAGCCGCGTTCCTGGACCTTGTCCCATTCCGCCAGCAGGTCGAACACCTTCGTGAGCGCCGGGAAACGGTTGATGCCGCGCCATTTTGAATAGAGATTCACGAATTCGGCGGCTTGCCGCACGTATTTGGAGATCGGCTGCAGCCCCCACATCTTGATGTGCGTGGGGATGAAGCATTCCTTCTGCTTGATTTCCATGGTGTCGAACACGCAGCCGTCCGAGTCAATGGCGATAAGATATTCGTATTTCGGCGTGTGGTCTCTGAGGGCGGCGACTGGGTCTGTCATGCGTCTTTTCCTTTTCTGTTATACGCCGGAGAACGCGGAAAAACCGCCGTCCACCGGCAATACGATGCCGGTGACGAAACGCGCCGCGTCCGAGGCGAGCCAGACCGCGGCGCCGACGAGATCCTCTGGCTTGCCAAAGGAGCCCATCGGCGTGTGCGCGAGGATGGTCTTGCCGCGATCGGTCAATTCCCCGGTTTCCTTATCGGTGAGGAGGAAGCGGTTTTGTTCCGTGAGGAAAAAGCCCGGCGCAATGGCATTGACGCGCAGCGTGCGGCTGTACTCTTGCGCGAGATGCACCGCGAGCCATTGCGTGAAGTTGCTGACGGCCGCCTTGGCCGCGCTATAGCCGGGGATGCGCGTCAACGGACGGAACGCGTTCATCGAGGAGATGTTGATGATCGATCCGCCGTCGGGGTTGTCTTTCATGCGTTTGCCGAACGTTTGCGCAGGCAAAATCGCCCCGCCCAGCAAATTCAGATCGATCACCTTGCTCAGCGCGTCGGCAGGCAGATCAAAAAAGGAAAGATCGGGGGAGGTCGTTGCGTTCTTCATGTTGCCGCCCACGCCGCTGACCAGAATGTCCACACGCTCGAAATCGCGGCAGATCGCGTCGCAACATGCGTCGAGCGACGTTTTTTCCAACGCGTTTACGGCATAGGCGGCCGCCGTGCCTCCCGCTTGGCGGATTGGGTCGGCGCATGCTTGCGCCAACTCCCGCGACAGATCGGCCACGGCGACGGCAGCGCCTGCGGCGGCGAGCCCTTGCGCGATGGCGCCGCCCAAAACGCCGCCGCCTGCCGTAACCACGGCCACTTTCCCGTCCAATCGCAAAGAGGGCAGCATGTCTTTTTCGCGACTCCCTTCTGTTTTTCGTCGAAAAACGCAAAATGGGACTGTAGCACATGCCCGCCATGGGGTCAAAAAAGCGAACTTGATTTGCGAACTTGATTTGCGTTGCAAAAGCGTGTTATGTACGCAGACTCGTGTCGGCGGCGCGGTTTTCAGGATGGCGCGATGCGCGCCAAGCCCTATTGGTTAGGGAAAGGATGCCATGTCTCACTACGTGACCGAACCATGCATCAAGTGCAAGTACACCGATTGCGTAGCGGTTTGTCCGGTGGACTGTTTTCACGAAGGCGCCAACATGCTGGCCATCGATCCCGGCGAGTGCATCGATTGCGGCGCTTGCGTGGATGAATGTCCGGTGCATGCCATTTATCCGGAGGAAGACATTCCGGACAAGTGGAAGGACTTCATCGATCTGAACATCAAATACGCGGCGGAATGGCCTGTCATTACGGCGACGCAGGACCCCTTGCCCTCGGCCGAGGAATACAAGGACAAGGAAGATAAGCTGGGCGAATTCGATCCCAGCCCGGCGCCGCGCTGAAACGGTTGTGGCCAAGGCGCGCGGCGTTTTGTCAGGGCGTTGACGCGGAGGCGGTTCCTGCTGCGGGGGCGATGCGCTCGGCGGCGCCGCGACGGCGGATATGGATGGATCCTTGAATTGCATCGTATCCGAACTCAGGCGCGAGCCACTGCCGCACCAGCAAGTCCATCGCCGTGGCCACGCGCACGTTTCGCAGGGTCACGGGATTGACCGGCAGACCCTGTACGTCTTTCTCCGCCGTGATGGGCGCCGCCGCCTGTTCCGAAAGAGTCCCCAGCACGGAGTCAAGCCGGCTTGCCGCAAAACGCAGGGGGAACCGGGCGGGGTCTTTGCTGCGTTGGGGCAGATACACGTCGATTCGTTTATCGAGGAGAGCCTTCGAGGCGGCGTCGAGGCGATCGGCGTTGAGCAATGCCGAGGGAGGATTTGCGTTGGCCGGACTTCGAAGCAACACGTATTCTTCGGTGGCCTCGATCGTCACGGTTACGACGCGCGCGGACTTCAGCATCGCCTCCAGCGCGTCTGGAACGCTTGCATGGGCGAGGGCTATTTCGCCGCATTGAGCGTCGCCGACGGCATTGTCAGCGACCAGCGTGACGTTCAGCGCGTGCCCCATCCACGCCAAAGCGGCATACAGCGGCATCCCGGCTCCGAATGCGATGGACCCGGTGATTTCCCGGTATTTGGACGGCAGTTGTCCCGTCAGCGAGATGTCCGTCAGTTGTTCGTATCCGGGGACGTACACAAACGCGTATGCGGGCATGGTTTGCACCTGGCACTGCCCGACGGAGGCAAAGGCGTCGGCAATCTGCTTGGCGGATCGGCCACGCGAGAAGTTCAGCGGTTTCTCCAGGCGGATGTCTTGAAGCCCCATCATCAGCGCGATGTTCGCCTCCGACGTCTCGCCGGCGTGGCGGACCGCCCATCCGAGCGTGTTGCCGTCGAGGCGGGAGCCTTCGGCGGGCGACGGCTCCTGCGCCGCGGGTTG
>JAKJDA010000044.1:9473-12095 GCA_022706165.1 Candidatus Hydrogenedentota bacterium
CCCTGCCGATGGCGTCGCTTTTTCCGCCGCCGTGGCGTTTTGCTCGTCATGAGCGTCGGCGAAGGACGCGTCCGGAATGGCAAGCAGCGCCGCTACGATACAGAGGACTGCGCTACGAAACATCCGGCCCGCCTCTCTGAAAAAAGCCCAAAGTCATCGTTGAACTCCCCCCCAGGATGCCCGAAAGGCTTCTGCCGGGGCCGTTCCTGTTCAGGCTCTCTTGTCGCCGCGCCCGGCGCCACGAAAGCGGCGCCGAAACCGTTTCCCTACGTTCATCTCCCAAACCGCGGGAGAGTTTCACGCGCCGTCCGAGTCGGCATACACCATCGGTCCGCGAAAACAACGAGGACATAGCAGCGACCCGTCCTGCGTGCGATTGCGGGTCGCTTGCTCGCAACACGCGACGCACACCGCGGCGTTGCAGCGCGAACACGCCAGCCCCGTATCCGGCGGAAGCCCCCTGAGGACGCTTGGGCGATCGAGGCGTGCGTCGTGCGGCGGCGCGGATCGAGCGAGAACCGTGCGGCATTCCGCGCAGCGATGGGGCGTCGCATGCGGCAAATACATATTGGCGCCGATCCATTCGTAGCCGCGACGGCTTGCCGCAAAGACGTGGGCGGCGTTGCAGCCGGGACAGACATAATCCCACAATTTGCGCCCCACCAAGTCGGGCCGCATCCGGACCGTCAAGGCCATTTCCTCTCGCGACAAGGGCGTGAGGTCCTTGCCAGAAAATATCATGAGAGCCTGACACGTCGGGCACTTGCGGTCAAGCGATCGGCTTCCGGCGGGCGTTCGCGTGGAAGACGCCGACATCCGCGATCGCTTCGCCATCCAGGCAACCCATCCGAAGCCCAGCGTTGCAACGGCCAGCGCCGCCAGCAGGCTGTATAATTCATCGTTCAAAAGAGCATTCCTGCAATGGCGGGGCTCCGAGATCCAGATTATTCCTGGGTCTGGGTCACGCTGATCACGGTTTCGTTGTTGTTGGAGATGATCATGACCATGGCCATGCGATCGTCTTTCTCGCCGTGCAACATGATCATCGTCTGACCCACGGTTTGCTCCATTTTCTGAGCGAGGGTCCACCCGTTTTCCTGCAAGGCTTTTTCGTAATACGCGGCCACCTCGGACATGGGGGAGGACGTTTTCCATTGAGCCGTGATCGTCTTGTCCTCTTTGCTTTCGCTGGCCAGCGTAAGCGTGGCGTTGCTGTACTGAGGCAAGTCCTTCGGGTAGTTGTCGGGCAGCTTGGCTGCGTCGCCAATCGTCGCGGAGAAATCGCCTTTTTCGGCGGATATTTTCATCGAATTCGCCGTCATTTCAACCGTGCCGTCCGACGATTCGGCCGTCATCGACCCGTCCTTGTGAAGCGTCATTTTCCCGCCGTCGGGTCCGGAGAAGACGACCTGCGCCGGGGGCTTGGCGCCTTCCGTTTGGGAGGTTTTCGATACGTCTGCAGCCGGCGGGGAAGGCGGCGGCGCGTCCTTTTTGCCGCATCCCGTCAGGGAAGCGAGGACCCACCCTGCGGCCATGGCCCAGACGGCAAAGACCGCCACTGTTTTCATCCTTGCGTTCATGATGCCTGCTCCTTTCGAAATCCATGCGGTATGAAGCCACGGCGCCACGGCCCAATCCGAGACGGGCTACGGCGCGGGAAACACAGCGTCAATGCGCGCCAACTCTTCCTCCGAAAACGATATGTTTGCAAGAGCTCCGACGCAGTCGATGATTTGTTGCGGCGTTCGCGCGCCAATGAGGGCGCTGGTGACGCGCGGGTCGCGCAAGGTCCAGGCAATGGCGAGTTGCGCCATGGTCTGGCCGCGTTCCGCCGCCAACTTCGCGATCGCGCGGACTTTGTCTACGGCTTCCGGCGTGACGGCTTTTTCCTGGAGGAAGCCGTCCGGATCCGCCGCGCGCGATTCCTTGGGAATCGGGTTGGCGGGATCGAGGTACTTCGAAGTCAGCAGTCCTTGCGCCAAGGGAGAGAACACAATCGTGCCAACGCCGTAACGTTCTGCATGCTCGAGGATTTCCTTCTCGGCCCGGCGAAGGAACAGGTTGTACACGGGTTGATTGATGACGATGGGGCTCCAGCCGCGCCGTTGCACGGTTTCGATCGCTTGGACGAACACCGGCCCGAAATAGCTGCTGATGCCTGCATACAGCGCCTTGCCTTGCCGCACGACCTGGTCCAGCGCGCCCAATGTTTCCTCGAGCGGCGTGTGGGGGTCGTGCCGATGCGAGTAAAATATGTCCACGTACTCCAACCCCAGCCGCGCGAGGCTCTGATCGAGGCTGGCAACGAGGTATTTCCGGCTGCCCCATTCGCCGTACGGGCCTGGCCACATGCGATAGCCTGCCTTGGTCGAAATGATGAGTTCGTCACGGTGGGACGCAAAATCGCTCTTGAGGATGCGGCCGGTCCGTTCCTCTGCGCTGCCCGGCTCCGGCCCGTAATTGTTGGCCAGATCGAAATGGTTGATGCCCAAATCGAAGGCCGTCCGCATCATGTCGCGGCAGACGGCATGATCCGCGCGCGTGCCGAAATTGTGCCACATCCCCAGCGAAACGGCCGGCAGCAGCAACCCGCTTCGCCCCGATCGCCGATAGGTCATGTGT
>JAKJDA010000044.1:12105-12734 GCA_022706165.1 Candidatus Hydrogenedentota bacterium
ACGGCGTCTATTTGAGGCGCTTCACCGTCTGGCCGTTGAAAAGCAGGCCTTTGCCCTGAATTTGCATCACCGGCTTCATGGCCCCAAAGGCCTGCGCCGTCAAGGTGACCTTGTCGCCTTCGACCTGATAGGTTCCGGTTCCGATGACCTTGTCGCCCTGTTTGCCGATGAGTTCGCCGTTGGGCCCAAAAGCGAGCACATATGCGCCCAGATCATGTTCCGTTCCCGCGAGCGTTTCGGCGGTCAGCGGGGGGAACGCCTCGTTCGAGACGGGTGCGGCCGGGGGGGCGGCCTGCGACGCCTTTTCCTCGGATCTTTTCGCCGCCGCCTGGGAAGGCGTCTGGGGTTTTTCGGCAGTGACTTGTTTATAGATGATGCCGCCGACAATCACGATGACCGCCACAAGCAAGAGGACCTTTATCAACTTCTGGTTCATGTGTCTTCCCTTTTTCCCGCACACCTGCTGATTGCGGAGTTGCCGGCTAGGGCGTTTGGAGGCCGCCCTGCCGCTTGGCTGCTCACCGCCCATTTCCGGCGGCAAGCTCACAGCATACACGCGCCGTGCCTCGCCGTCAATTCCCCGGCGCAGGGCAATCGCATTACATGGCCGAGGGAAATGGTGCGTGGGA
>JAKJDA010000450.1 GCA_022706165.1 Candidatus Hydrogenedentota bacterium
AAACTCGCGGGTGACCCCAATCTCGCCATGGCGTTTAAACAGTTGCGCGGCGGCGGCGACATTGCCTTCAACGCATGGCGTTGGCTGACGGGTGCCAAACTGTCCACCAAGGAACTCGTTGAAATTAAGGTGACGCGCAGCCTCGCGGATGTCGGCGTCGGCGACATGGTGGCCGCGCTACAAGCCATCGGCAACCTCGCGCGATCTGTCGGTTCTTGCCTGATCTTCTTTATCGACGAAATGGAAGAACTCATCAACATACGGCAGGGTGATGCGACCGAGTCATGGCATCAATACACGCGGAAACTTGCGGATAACTCGAATTCTTCTGTGGGCTTCGTGATCGGTTTTAAAGCATCTACCTGGGATGAAGCGCCCAAAATGCTGATCCGTGAGGACATTATTTCCCGCATTTCACGCGCCGCGACAATCGAACTCGAAACGCTTTCAGCCCCCGCAAACGTGAAAACGTTTGTGGAGGAAATGCTCAAGCATCTGATCGACCAACCAGCGGCTGATACGCTCATTAAGTCTGAGAAACTGCCGTGCGTTGTGTCTACCTACCCGTTCTGCGCGACCGCTTTTGACCTGCTTTGTGACTATGCCTGCCAAGACACGATCAAGTCAACGCCCCGCAACATCATCCGCACGATCAACGAATGCGCGATTGCGGCATGGGACGGCCAAAAGAAGATCATCGATGACGACATCGTCAATGAGATCGCCCCGATCGTTTTCGGTTAACCAGTAGAGGTTCGCCTTGAAAAAGTTTACAACACGATCCAGACTGTTTAAAACCTCGCCCGCCGAATTCGGCATGCATGGACGAGCGGCGTCTAACTGGGTTTATTTGGGCCGCCTGGCTGAGGCCGGCCCATTGACAGACGTGCGCTTCGACACCGCGCTAGCTCATGTTGTCGGGCTGTTCGGAAAGCGCGGCTCGGGCAAGTCGTACACGCTTGGAACCCTTTTAGAGGGCCTTTGCACACGGGAGACGACGACAACCATCGGCGAAAACTCCCGCTCAAACGCCGTTCTCCTTTTCGATACGCTGGGCATATTTCAGTGGGTGAACATCGCGCTGAATGATCAAAGCCAAAAGGAAACGATTCAAGAGCAGTTCGCCGTCCGGCGCGGCTGGAGCATCAAATCCGAGCCGCTTGATGTCGCCGTCTGGATTCCCAAGGGTACCGCCTCCGAAAGCACACCCGCGACCCATAAGGAATTCACCATCCGCTGTTCGGATTTCGCGGCGGAAGACTGGGGCTATCTTCTCGGCCTCAATATCTATCAGGACCGCATGGGGCAACTGCTGAACGACGCGTTCATCAAGGTCACCTTGGAGGGGTGGAGCGACGGCAACCACAACTACAAGGCGACCGCATCCTACTCGCTCACATCCTTGATTGATTGCATCGGGAAAGATCCCGACATCACCACGTCATACGCCTCTGAAACACGCCGCGCGTTGCTCCAGCAGCTCTGCACCTACGAACGCAACCCCATCTTCGCGGATGACGGCACTTCATTGCAGCAGTTGCTGCAGCCCGGATGCATGAGCGTCATCGTCATGAACAAGATGTCGGATGAACTCCGCCTGATTGTGGTGGCCGCCTTTCTGCGCCGCTTGATAGCGTCGCGCATCCGCGCGTCGGAAACCGAAAAGCACTTGAAACTGCTCGAAAACCTTTCTGCTGACGAACAGGCGAAGCTCAAGGCCACCATAGCCGAAGCCGTGCCGCCCACCTGGGTGGCCATTGACGAGGCCCAGAACATCCTGCCTTCCGAACGCGCGACTTCGGCAACGGACGTGATCGTCAAATACGTTCGCGAGGGGCGTAACTACGGCCTGTCCTTTGTGGTTGCGACCCAGCAGCCAACCTCTATCGACCCGCGCATTCTCGCGCAGGTGGATACCCTGATCGCCCACAAATTGACCGTGCAGGGCGATCTCGATTACGTCAAGCGCAACATGAAGTCCAACATGCCGGACGAGGTCAAATACGGGAACGCGGTGCTGGATCTCGACGAGATCCTGCGGGGTCTGGACATCGGGCAGGCCTTGGTTTCAAACACAGAGACTGACCGGGCTTTTCTGCTCGACATCCGCCCGCGCGTCAGTGTCCATGGAGGATTTTAGTTGTGTCAGTAAAGATCCGCATATTGGGGTCTGCAAACCGCACGATGCAAAGGGCGGGTTTTTTGAAGCTGCTTGCCGCGCAGACGACAAGGGTCGAGACGACCAATCTTGAAAATCTCGGGAAGCAGTGTGTGCAGACCCTCTTGAAGCGCGTCAAAGTGACGCCGCCGTATGGCGAATCGTTGCGGGACTACGTGAAGATTCGGCTGTTTGACAAAGTTTATCACGATCTCCGCAAAATCGTCTTGGGCGACCCTGCGCAAGCAGTGCCGGTATCGCTGGAACTTCAAGACCTCTACCTGTCCGATGCGAAGATTCCATCCACCGTCGGTAAACTTGTCGAGGCCGATTGGCGCAGCTATCCGTATCTCGCAATTAACCTTGATCTCATCAAACCGGGCACTTACTCGATTTTGACACGCGCACTTGTGTTATTGGCCGTGACTCCCAAGGAGGAAATTGCCGCCTTTGACCAGTATGACCCGGTCAACAACCCGCTGAAGATCAGCCCGG
>JAKJDA010000451.1 GCA_022706165.1 Candidatus Hydrogenedentota bacterium
TTTCGCACCCATCACCAACGACCGTCCCTTTCCGCATTACGTGTTGCGCCCCGAACACCTCAAGACGGTGCTCGCCAAGCTCGACATGGTTCCGCAACAGGAGGTCGGCTATCTTGTCAACCTCGGGGTGCTGATTCAGGCGCTGTTTTTCGCGGCGATCGTTTCTGCGTTGCCGCTGGTCCGCATTGGGCGCATCACCGCGCCGCGCACGACGATCTTGCGCGGCGTTGTGTATTTCGCATGCCTCGGGCTCGGCTTCCTGTTTATCGAGATGACCCTCATCGAGCGTCTGAGCTGGGTGTTGAACGATTCCGTGACCTCGTTTGCGGTGGTCCTGTCGAGCATGCTCGTGTGGTCGGGCCTCGGCAGTCTGTACGCCGGGCGTTACGCAGAACGCCCGCGCACCGCCCTGGCCTACGTGGCCGTCGCCGTCGCTGTACTCGTGCCACTGCTCTTCGTGTTGTGGTTCCAACCCATCGCGACGTGGATGGCGGGCATGCCGTTTGTCGTCAAGTGCGGCCTCACGGCGCTACTGGTAGCGCCGGTGTCGTTTGTGTTGGGCATGCCCTTCTCCGTGGGCTTGGGCGCGCTGCGCGGCGGCATGCAACCGTTTGTGCCCATGGCGTGGTCCATCAACGGGGCCTTCTCCGTTATTGCCTCGCCACTGGCTACATTACTAGCCGTATCCTACGGGTACGGCGCCGTATTGGTTCTCGCCGCGGTCTTGTATATAATCGCGTGGGGTGTGTTTCCCGCTTCGGATGGCGTACGGCGCTGACCACGTCGCCAATATCCGAGGCATAGCGCGAGAAGAGGTGTCACGTCACATGCGTAGTTTTTTGGTTTTTTCCGTGATCGCGATTTTTGCCGTGTACGGATGCGCAGGTTGTGACAACAGCCAGCCCATCGTGGATGCCAAGCAACCGCCGGTTGCGCAACCTGCACCTGTGCCGATACTTGTCCCAGCGCCACCGGCAGAGACCGTCGCGCCACCCGAAGCTACAGCCGCGCCATCCGCAACAACTGCGGCTCCGAGCGAGACGACTGCTGCGCCAAGCGAAACATCTGCTGCGCCTGTTGACGCCGCGACCGCGTCCGTGGCGAAGGAAATCGAACCCCTCGCGCCGTGGACCTACGAGCGCTACACCGAACTCGTCGACAAATCCGGACGCAAGATGGCCATCTCGAAAGAATCCTTCGACGCAATCCAGGCGCGCAAAGAGAAGGCGCTTGCGCGCATCGAGAAATATTTGGCGGCTCATTTCGGCAGCGCCGATCCCGAAGTGTTGCGCGCATTTCGCGAGATTCCCCGCGAGTATTTCCATTACAACTACGAAGGCAAAACCGGCATTACGGGCAGCGCCTACGAATCCGAGCCGAAACCTTGGGGCATTGGCTATGGCTCCGCCTTGAGCGATTATCTCGGCCAAGCCTACATGACCCAGCTCGCCGCGCCCAAGAAGGGCGATGTTGTGCTCGAGATCGGCACCGGCAGCGGGTTTCAGTCTTCGTTGTTGTCCCGTATCGTGAGCGAGGCATACAGCATCGAGATTATCGAGCCCCTCGGCAAGGGCGTCGCCAAGGCGCTGCAGGCGATCGGTTACGACCGTGTGCATACCAAGGTCGGCGACGGCTATTTCGGCTGGCCCGAGGTGGAGGGCGGCTTTGACATCATCATGGTGACCTGCGCCGCTCGGTACGTCCCGCCTGCGTTGCTCGAACAGCTCAAGCCCGGCGGCCGCCTCATCATTCCCGTCGGCCCGCCCATCCGCGGCAAGCAAGTCCTCTACGTCTACACCAAGACCGAAGACGGCAAGGTCCAGTCTCGCCGCGACATCGGCGTTTACTTCATCCCCATGACCGGCGCTATGGAAAAGGAAAAGGCGCCGGTGAACGCCGCGGCCAAGGGTTCCTGAGAAAGCATCTCCCGGACGCTTTCTCGTGCATTCTCCAGAGGCGTTCGCCCTCTGGATTCTTTGCGCCGCGTTTTCTATACTCACGCCGCAAACGGACAACATGCTAGGGCGCCACAACGAGGATGATCCATGAGCAAACATGAACTTAGCGTTATCAACCCCTACACAGAGCAGGTAGCCGTCACGGTTCCGATGCTCCAGGACAGCGAAGTGGACCGCGTGGTCCAACGCGCGCGCGAGGCCTTTCTGGGCTGGCGAGAAACAGCCATGGCGGATCGCGTGGCGTTGATTGGCAAGTTCGTCAAGGCATTCGAAGGTATGCGCGATCAAGTCGCGAAAGATATCACCGCGCAAATGGGCAAGCCGTTGTCGCAGTCCATGAACGAAGTCAACGGCATGATCGGTCGCGCCGAGCACATGGCCGTCATCGCCGAAGAAACCCTCGCCGACGAGTGGTTGCCGGACAAGCCCGGCTTTAAGCGCTACATCCGCCACGAGCCGCTGGGCGTCGTGCTCGATATCGCCGCGTGGAATTACCCGCTGCTCATCGCGGTCAACGTCGTCGTGCCGGCAGTGCTTGCGGGCAACTCGGTCATCGTCAAGCACTCGAGCAAAACGCCGTTGTGTGCGCAGGCGTTTGCCGACGCCTTCGCGAAGGCAGGCGCGCCAGACAATCTCGTGCAGGCCGTCGCGGCGGGCCATGACGTGACCGAACGCCTCATCCAGCACCCCCTGG
>JAKJDA010000452.1 GCA_022706165.1 Candidatus Hydrogenedentota bacterium
AAAGCGACCACGAAGTCGATCATCGCGAAGTTATGCACACTCCAATGCGCGCCGTTCACGGCAAACAGCGCGATCAGCCAGCCGCCTTCCCTCTTCTCGAAGTGCCGGACCAGACACAAGATCTCAGCCATCAGAAAGGCCAGCGACCACGTGTAGACCTCCGCAACCGTTCCCAGCCACCACGCCATATGCGCGAACCCCAACACGGCGGCCGACAGCACCGCCGCGCGGACGGACCGGGTCAACGCCATGACGCTCGCCGACAGCAACGCAAGCCCCAACGCAAGTCCGACCCCGCTGAACAGGTTGATCGCATAAAAACAGGCGGACTGCGGGAACAAGCGAACAAAACCGCGCGCCATCAGGATATACAAGGGGTGCGCCCTCGCGATGCCGGAATGCCACACGTAATCCCCGGCCAAAACACGGTACTGGAATTCTCCGCTGTCCTGCCAGCTTACGCCACGCTGGGCCGTCGCCGCATAGAGCGTAAAGAAAACGACAAACACAGCTGCGCTTATCAGCCAGTGCCGCAGAAGATGTCGCTGTTGTGGAGATGTCTCGGGCATGCTTTATTCACCAAGAACAATCGCTCTTCCTCGTTGGATCGCCTCGTCAACATGGGGGTCAGAAGCCACGTACAGAGAAATCAAATACCTTCCGTCTGCAAAGGGCCAAGCCACGACACGCGGCGGTTGGGCTTTCAGGAAACGGACTCGCGTCGCATGCACGCTTTCCGGAGGAACGCCGAAGCACCACGTCTCGGCCATGGTTTTCGGCGTCTCGCTCAAGGTCTGCAAGTCCTTTACGACCCACGGAAGATTGAGCAACAGGGAGACCTCCCGCCCTTCCACCTGCCGATACGAAGCGACCTTGACATGGCCAGGCCGGACCCCCACTTTCCCGGGACGAATCGGCTCCCCGTTCACTGCCACATCGCGGTCATTCAGGCCCAACAGGTCTAACGTCCAGCACCGTGTGTAATAGGGGATGATCCCCGCAGCAGTCACCGCGATCTTCACCTGACTGCCGCCCGCCCCCAGGCCGCGATTCAGCACCGACGCCACCTCCCGCCATTCGTCACAATACATCCGCAGATTCTCAATCGTCTGAATGCCCGGATACGACCATGCCTCTGCCACATGTAGCACGCTGCAAAGCACGACCCCGGCGCAGAAAACGCCTTGTTTCCATTTTTCGCGCGCAGCTAAAACCAGCCCCGCGAGAAGAGCCATCGCGAGAGGGTAGGACGGCATCATCATCCTGAACTCCATGAAATCCCCGCCGATGGAAATCACATAGAGCTGCCACATCAACCACGAGGAGAAGACGCTGCCACCCAACGCACTCTTCAGGAGGAATCCCGCATGCCACCAAAACAGGGGGGCCGCGATCCAGAGGCCGTACACGAGGTAAAACAGCACCACATAGTAAAGGCCCCGGACCCATGACACGCCGCTGCTTTTTATGAGAAAAGTGTTCGGAACCCACGCACCATAATAGGCATGCCGCCAAAACAACCAGACGAGAACGGGCAGGGCGCCGATAATCCCGGCACACGCCAAAGCACCCCAGCGCTCCGCACGCCTCGATCTCCAGACGAGCCATGCCACCTGACACCAGAAAGGCGCAAGCAGCACGGACGCGTCCATCCGGGTCATCACGCCGCACGCGGACACCAACGCCGCGCCGACCAGCATCTTCGTCATTCCCGTCGTTTGCCAGCGCACGATGAGCCAGATCGCAGCCATCACCCACGCCGTAACAAACTGCGTTTCAAGCCCGCCCGTCGCGTAACTGCTGAACGAATAGTTCGTGCCCAACAGCGCGACCGCCACGCACCCCGCCCGGCGATCACGCCACAACTCCGCCGCCAGAGAATACGCAAGGCAAAGGGTGCAGACGAATGCTGCCAGCGAAAGGGCGAACGTGTACGCAACGATCTCCACACCAAACCAGTACGCCGGCACCAAACAGGCCGTCCACAGAAAATTCGTATACCCTTCCACGCGCTCGCCGATGTTCCAGACCAAGCCATGGCCCTCGGCCAGGTTCCGCGCATAACGGAACGAGATGAACGCGTCATCTTGAACGAAGCGGTTCGCCCAAGCACCGATGGTTGCGGCTGCGATCAACAGCCACTTCAAACCGACTTCTCTTCTGCTCGCCAGACCTTCCATTTGCGAAGCGCTCATTTCCCTTGATATTCCCAGATACGATAATGTCCGCCCTCGTCAACGGTCCGATAGTGCGCTGCCCGCCACGACTCAAAGGCCTGGAACCGTTGTTCCGTATCGACCCCCGTCGGCAGCGGAACCGTTGTGGCTTCAAGCAAGAAGCGCGGAGGATTCCGCGTCAATTCGTCCATGAATTCCTTGCGGATCTTCTGAATCAACGGGTGACGGACATGATGAAGAAAATAGAACGTGTAAGGGAACCGCGTGGCCGGCAAAGCATCCGCCGAGAGCATCCCCTGAATTGCACCGCAGGACCAATCCACAGGCTGTACCCGATCGCCCGGCCGCAAATGCGCCGTCAGATAACGCGCGAACGCGTCGGGAACATCATGCTTCTGACTGACAACGGAGGGCGCGGAGGTTTCGCGCCAGACACGCCAACCGGTGAAAGGTATCCAAAAAGCGACCAGCAGCA
>JAKJDA010000453.1:0-2341 GCA_022706165.1 Candidatus Hydrogenedentota bacterium
AGAAGATGAAATCTATGTCGTGACGACGCCGGACCTCTGGAAAATTCGGCTCTATCGCAAGCGCCCCGCGGGCGGAGAAGGCGAGCCGGTTCTTTTGTGTCACAGCGCCGGGTCCAACCGCTTCAACTTTCAGTTTCCGCGCGGCGCGTCGCTGATGACGACGCTCGTCGAGGCCGGGTATGACTGTTGGATGGTCGAACTGCGCGGGTATCGGAGTTCAGAACCGCCTTTTGGCCGAACGCGCAACGATCCCGAATTCGACGATTACCTCTTGCAAGACTTGCCTGCCGTCGTGGACTTCATCCGCAACGCCACCGGATACGGGAAAATCCATTGGGTGGGCCATTCCATGGGCGGAATGCTGTTGTATGCATTCGACCTCACCTACGGCGCCGAGGCCCTTGCCAGCGGCACGACCCTGGGCGCCCCTCCAGGATTCCAGGGCGTCAACTTCCGCTACCCCGCCGTAACGCTAGCGATGCTGCGATCGTCGCGTGCTCTTGTGGAAGCCGTGGCGCGGGCGGGCAGCCCCTTGTTGAAGTTTTCAAAGCCAAGGTTCGGCGTGCTGCCCATCAACTGGGAAAACGTTCACCCGCGCATGGACACAGCCGCCTTCTTTCATCTGCTCGAGATCACGCCCCCCCATGTCGCGCATGACCTCGCCACCATCGCCGCCACCAAAAACTGGATCATGGACCGGGGCGCGGTGGACGTCGCAGGACGACTCGATGCGCTGGAAACGCCGCTTTTCGCTATCTTCGGCGCAAACGACAGCTTCATCCCGACGTCGCGCGCGGAGGCCTTTTTCGAGGCGATCTCCAACCCCGACAAGCGCCTGCTTGTCCTGGGAAAGCGTTATGGCCACGCAGCCGATTACAACCACGTGGACTTGACCATGAGCCGCGCGGGGCGCAAAGAGGTCTTCGAACCCATCGTCGCATGGATCGCGGCGCATCCCATCCAGCCGCCGCGCGCAGAGGCAAGAAACCGAAGCCGGATCAAAACGCCCGCGAAAAAAACGCGCGGGCAAGGAGGCCCCCGCGTATCGAAAAAGAAACCCGCCGCCGATCAAAAACCCGCCAAGACGGCTTCGTCTTCACCGGGGGACGTCATGACGACGCCGGATATCAGATGATTTCCGCCTTCTTGACGTAGTCGAGATTCGGAAACCGCTCTTCCAGATATGCGTTCCCCAACCGCTGGATGGCGCTTTGGTCCGGCTGCTCGCCATACTCGCCATTGATCGCGTCGACGACATCCATCCCGCAAACAACCCTTCCAAACGCCGCAAAGCGCATATCATCCAGGAATCGGTTGTCGCCGAGATTGATGAATATCTGCGTGGTCCGGCTGTTTGGCGCGTTGGTCGCGGCGAAACACACCGTCCCGCGGGCATTCGACTGCCGCACGGGATCGTCCGCAATGGCCGCCGCGCGCCATCGCTGCATGACGCCAGGATTGCCATTGATGCCAAATTGGATCACGAACGGCTTGGGACTCCTCACCACGCGGAAAAAACGGTTCTCGTCGTAAAAACCCGACGTCACCAACTCATGAAAACGATCAACGCCATTCGGCGCCCATCCCCGCTCGCACTCCACGACGAAAACACCGTTGGTGCATGTAAACTGCGCTTGAAACGTCTCCGGAACGCCCGGCTTGTTGGCCTCTGTCACGTGTATGCTCCTTTGCTTTCACGATCGTTCAGGGCACGATCTCGGCCTTTTTCACATAATCAAGACGAGGGAAATGCTGCTCCAAGTAAGCATTGCCCTGCGTGTTGATGGCGCCCTGATCGGGTCTCTCGCCATACTCGTCCGTGATCGCATCGACCGCATCCATCCCGCTGATCACCTTGCCGAACACCGCAAATCCCATGCGATCCAACGGCGAGTTGTCGCCGCGATTGATGAACAACTGCGTGGTGCGCGAATTCGGCATGCGCGTCGCGGCGAAACAGATCGTTCCGCGCACGTTGGACTGCTTCACCGGATCGTCCATGACGCGAGAAAAACGCCACTTCGCCGTGACTTCCGGATCGCCGTTGAGACCGAATTGAACGATCGCTGGATTGTCGGCGACGCGGAAGAAACGGTTGCCGTCGTAATAACCCGACGTCACCAGCTTGTAGAACTGCTCGACGCCCCGGGGCGCCCAGTCCCGATGACACTCGACCACGAAGGCGCCGCTCGAACAGTCGAACCGCACCTTGAAAACCTCCGGAATCCCCCCCTCCCCTGTCTCCGAAGAGGCCGGCGTCGCCGCCGAAGAGGCCGCCGGAGGCGCGGGCGGAGGCGAAACGGGCGGCGGCGGCGGAACGGCGGAAACAGATTCGCTCGGA
>JAKJDA010000453.1:2351-2646 GCA_022706165.1 Candidatus Hydrogenedentota bacterium
TCCGCCGCTTTCTCCGCCGCGGCATCCGCCTCGCTGAGACGTTTTTCCGCAACGGAAATCTCGGCCAGCTTGCCCTTTGTAAGACGGTCCGCCCTGAATTGATGCACGCCCGCAATGGCGGCCAAGCCCACAGCCAACACAACAATCATGAGCGCTTTCTTGTTCATCTCTTCTCCTCATTCGCCTCGCGCCGCACGACGCGCCGGCTATTCCTCCAACTCGCCGTGCGGAAACGAGCCCAATACCTTCAATTCCTTGCAATACGAGGCCACTTTTTCGAGGGCCCCCTTGATAT
>JAKJDA010000454.1:0-269 GCA_022706165.1 Candidatus Hydrogenedentota bacterium
CATGCGTCGTTGACGTGGACCACGTGGAAGGCCGTCGGCGTAGCGTCGCTCGAGGCGCTTCAGGCCACCTTGCAGGAGGCGGCAACGGCTCCTAGCCAGGCCGAGACGACGGCGCGGCAGCTGGCGATTTTGGATTTCTTGAAGGAGAATTGGACGTCGCTGGGGCCTGGGCTCACGGTCGCTTTTGTGATGGCGGCCGCATGCGCAGGTGTGTCGTTGGTGGCGTGGTGGCTTCGGGTGCGTGGGACGGGCGTCGGCATCACGGGCTC
>JAKJDA010000454.1:411-2642 GCA_022706165.1 Candidatus Hydrogenedentota bacterium
CGATTGTGTTGATGATGGCGTATTGGCTGAACGGGATCGCGATCGTGGGGTATACGGTCGTGGCGATGCGCCGAAGCCTGTTGTTGTTGTTGGCGGCGGCGTTGGTGGTTACGTCGCCCGCGACGCAATCGGTGTTGCCGTTTTTGGGCTTGTTTGATACGTGGGCGGATTTCCGCCGCCGAATTGACGAGTTGACGAAGCGCCGGGCGAGGCTGAAAAGCGATGGCGGCGCGAACGATTCACAGGGACCATAGGGGGCGCGGGCCTAGCGGCTCGGCCCAAAGGAGGATAGTGACGTGAAGGTCATTTTGTGCGAGAACGTGCCGCATTTGGGACAGATGGGCGCAACGGTCACCGTGGCTCCGGGGTATGCCCGCAACTATTTGATCCCGCGAAAATTGGCCGTGCAGTCGGATTCGGCCACGGCGAAACAGATTGAACACGAGACGCGCATCATCAAGCGGCGCGAAGAACGGCGCAAAGCCGAGTTGGCCGCCTTCGCGAAGACGCTCGAAGGGGTGACGATCGAGGTCAAGGCGCGCGCCGGCGAGGAAGACAAGATTTTCGGTTCGGTGACCACCGCGACGATCAGCGAGAAGCTGGCCGAACTCGGACACGTCATCGAGAAGAAGCACATTCATCTGGAAGAACCCATCAAAGCGCTGGGCATTTTCACCGTGCCGGTCCAAGTCGGCATGGGCATCACGGCCAACGTGAAGGTTTGGGTGGTCAAAGAAGAGGAAGAAGCGGAGTAACGTGGCCAAGCGGCAAGCCCCTCAGCGACCGGTTTTCGACCGGGTGCCGCCGCAGAGCATCGAGGCGGAACGGTCGGTGTTGGGGGCTATGCTGCTCAATCCGGAGGCCGTCGGCGCGGCCATCGAAATTCTCAAGGCCAATGCCGCCGATGTGTTTTACGTCGAAGCGCACCAGCACGTCTACGAGGCGGCGGTGTTGCTGTACCAGAAGAGCATGCCTGTCGACGCGGTGACGCTCGTCGAGCAGCTCACCCGAAACGGGGTCCTGGAAAGCGTTGGCGGCGCCACCTATGTCGCGGAATTGGCCGGGGCCGTCCCGACTTCTGCCAATGTGGAACACTATGCGCGGCTTGTCCTCGACACTTCCATCCTGCGCCGCGTCATCAGCGCCTGCACCCAAGTGGCCAGCGAGGCCTACGGCGCGCCCGACGACGTCGAGACCTTGCTGGATCGCGCCGAGGCCAGCATCTTCGCCATCGCCGAAAGCCGACAGACCAGCAAAATACACAGCGTCACCGAATTGCTCGCCGACAGCATCGATCGCATCGAGAAGATCATCAAGTCCAAGACGGGATACACCGGTCTTCCAACAGGGTTCCGCAAGCTCGACGAGATGCTCTCGGGCCTTCAGAAATCGGACATGGTCGTGCTGGCGGCGCGGCCTTCGGTGGGCAAGACGGCGTTCGCGTTGAACGTCGCGGCCAATGTCGGCGTGCGGCAGCAGAAAGGCGTGCTGCTGTTCAGCCTGGAAATGGCGAAGGAGCAGCTTGTCCAGCGGCTGCTTTGCATGGAAGGGCGCATCAACAGCCAACGCCTTCGTTCCGGATTTCTCGCCGATCGCGAATTTCCCAAGCTGCAGATTGCCGCGGAAAAGTTGAACGGCGCGCCTATCTTTATCGACGACACGCCAAACATCGGCGTGCTGGATATTCGCTCCAAAGCGCGACGGAAGATGGCGGAGCACCCGATCGAGCTCGTGATCATCGACTACTTGCAGCTCATGCAAGGGACGCGGCGCGCGGAGAATCGCCAGACGGAAATTTCCGAGATATCGCGTTCCATCAAAGGCATTGCGCGCGAGTTGCGCGTGCCGGTCATTGCGTTGTCGCAGTTGAGTCGCGAGGCCGAGAAAGACGACACCGGGATCCCCAAGCTCTCGCATCTGCGCGAGTCGGGAGCCATCGAGCAAGACGCCGACGTGGTGCTGATGCTATCGCGTCCGCCTGCGCACAAGCACGAGGAACTGGCTGCCAAGTTCGGTCCCGGCACAGACCCCGAAAAAGTCATCCAA
The DNA here is from genome assembly GCA_022706165.1 of Candidatus Hydrogenedentota bacterium. Taxonomy (GTDB): domain Bacteria; phylum Hydrogenedentota; class Hydrogenedentia; order Hydrogenedentales; family SLHB01; genus JAKJDA01. Next base: position 2,458 of record JAKJDA010000454.1, read on the forward strand.
CTCATGATCGCCAAGCAGCGCAACGGCCCTACCGGCCATCTCGACCTTATGTTCGATCGGGACGTTCAGATTTTCGGCGATTTGACGTTGGCCGGCGCGACGGAGGAGGCTCCGGTCACCTATTTCGATCCCGCCGACGCCATTGAGAGCCTTATGGAGGACGACGACGTTCCCTTCTGAGGCGG
>JAKJDA010000455.1 GCA_022706165.1 Candidatus Hydrogenedentota bacterium
TCTCGTAGCTCTGCTGCCGCGTAAGCGCGCCCAACCCCCCATCCGGCTCGGCGCCGGCGAACGCGCACGCCAACACGCCCATCATGGCTCCCGCAAACACATAAACCCGCTGTCGCATCAGGCTTCCTCCTCCACTCAATCCCGTTGCCCTAAATCGCCTCCCACCGGCGCAAGATATCATACAGCACCACGCCAAAGGCAGTCGCGACATTGATGGAATTCTTGAATCCCTTCATCGGAATGCGCACCGCCGCATCGCACCGCTTCAGCACGGCTTCGCCCACCCCATTCACCTCATTGCCGAACACGATCGCCACGGGCCTCGGCCAGTCAAAATGAACATGCGGCACGGCGTGCTCGACGACTTCAACCGCCACGACGCAAACGCCCTGCGCCTTGATCGCGTCGACGGCGCTCGAGGATCGCTCATAGTACGTCCACGGCACATAATCCTGCGCCCCCAGCGAAGTCTTCGATATTTTCTTGTGCGGCGGATGAGCCGACATGCCGCACAAATGAATGCGCTCCACCGCGCCCGCGTCGGACGTGCGAAAAATCGATCCGACATTGTACGCGCTCCGCAAATTGTCGAGCACGACGTGCACCGGATTCCGAGGCAAGCAAGGCAGTTGGTCCAACGGCACATTCGCGTAATGCGGTTCCAGCACGGGACGTCAGTTCCTTTCGGGTTTCGCGTTCATACCGAGGAGGTAGTGTATCCGAAAGCCTGGTATTGCTACCATACACTGAGGGGAAAAACATGTTGCCTTTGCAGAAACGCCTGTCCACAAAACAGCTTTGCGTGCTGCTGCACGAGTTGCAGATCGCGTACGAAGCGGGGATTCCGCTTGTCCGCTGCTTTCGCGTCATCGCGCGCCGGGCGCGCCAGCCTATCCGCGAGATGTGCGAGTTCATCGCGGACGGACTGCAACGCGGCCACACGCTCGGCGACATGATCCGCGCGGAGAGCAAACGCTTCCCCCGCCACTATGGGCCGGCGATCACGTGCGCGGAGAGCTCGGGAACGCTCCTGGAAACGATCCGGATGCTATCCAAAGAGGCCCATGAGAAACTCGCGTGGATCCATCTTCTCGTCAAAGCCGTCACGTATCCCGCAGCGGTGTGTTTCGCCGCCTTTATCCTGATCCCCTACGTGAAAGGGCTTGTATTGACGGGATTTTCGGGCGAAGACTTGCTGCGGTTCACCGTGCGTTTCGCCTCGGGCATCATCTCCAGCCTTGTGTTTCCGCTGGCCGTCTTCCTGGGGGGACGGTCGTTGCTGCGGATTGGCGCAGTGGCGCGTCTTGCCGAGGCGGCTACGCAACTCCGCTGGTTCCCCTACGGGACAACACGCCGCAAACTGGCCATGTCCCGGCAGTTGCACACCATGGGCCTGTTGATGAACGCCGGCATGGACGCGCCCAAAAGCGTTCTCGCCGCAGCGGAAATCACGGGAAATCCGGTCACGCAGGACCGCGCCAAGAGGGCTGCCGCCTTTATGCAACAGGGATGTGGACTGGCCGAGGCCGGGGCGCGCAGCGGGCTGTTTTCCGGAACCGCACTGGCGATGTTGGCTGTCGGAGAAACCGCAGGCGAAACCGGCGATATCCTCATACATTTCGCCAAGCTTCTCCGCAACGAGGCGACCCATACGATCGTCATCTCCCTGGCGTTGCTCGAACCCACGCTGATTCTTCTCATAGGACTGCTGATCGTGTCGCCGCTCGCCGCGACTTTGCTGGCCCTCTAAAGCGGGACGACGACGGACTCGCGCCCCGCGCCCTCGCCATGCCGCCGGGCGTACCATTCGATCGTGCGTCGCAGCCCTTCCTGAAATGGCACCCGCACCTCGTAGCCCAGCGTTTCTCGGGCGCAGGAGATATCGGCGCGCGAATCACGCACTTCTCCGATGCGCGCCGGAGCCATCACGGGATCGATCCGCCTTCCCAGCGCCGCGCCAATCCCCTCGACCAAATCGCGCAAATTGTACGATACGCCACAAGCGACGTTGATCACTTGACCGCGCGCGTCGAAACGGCCCGTCGCGGCCAGAACATTGGCCCAAACATTGTTCTCGACATACGTAAAATCGCGCGACTGCCCTCCATCTCCGTGGATCGTCGGCCGGCGCCCTTCCAAAGCGGCAACAATGAACAACGGCACCACCGCGCTATACGGCGAGTCCGGATCCTGGCGCGGCCCAAACACGTTGAAATACCGCAAGGAAACCGTCTCCATGCCGTAGCACTCGGCAAACGCGGCCACATAGTGCTCGCCCGCAAGCTTTGACGCCGCATACGGCGACAGCGGACGCGGACGCTGATCTTCACACTTGAACGCCACGGACTGGTTGCCGTAGGCGCTGCTCGACCCTGCATACACAAACCGCTTGACGCGCGCCGCGCGCGCCGCCATCAACAACTGGAGCGTGCCCGTGGCATTGGCCGCATGGGTCCGCAACGGATCAACCACCGAGCGGGGCACCGACGGCAACGCCGCCTGATGCAGCACGATATCCACATCCGCCACGGCGCGTGCACAGTCGTCCGGGACACATATATCCCCCTCGACTATGTCCACCTTCCCCTCCAACCCGGCGAGATTCTCGCGGCGGCCGGTCGAAAAATTGTCCAACACCC
>JAKJDA010000456.1 GCA_022706165.1 Candidatus Hydrogenedentota bacterium
AAGCGCCTTCTCCTACCGGATCACGGGCAAAACCCTCGTCCCAGACATTATGCATATGATCGGCGCCGGTGGGTGAGACGGCGTAACCAAGCGCCTGCCCGTGCCGCGTGCGCCCTTCGTGCATCGGGAAAGGCTGTCCCTTCACGTTGATCGCATACGCTTCCGCGCCCTGGCCGATTTTCCGCGCGGCGAACGTCGAACCTTCGGCCAGCAGGTCGCCCAGGCCCTCACGCTCGCCGATCCGCCGCACCATCTCGACCATCGCCTGCGCATTGCCGAAGCGCAATTCCAGGCCGCCGGTATCTTCCACGTTGAGCAGTTCGTTCTCGAAGCACTCCATCGCAAACGAGATCGCCATGCCGGTGGAAATCGTATCGAGGCTGTAGGCGTTGCACAGCTCGTTGGCCTTGGCGACGGCGCGCAGATCGTCCACGCCGCAGTTGGAGCCGAGCGCGCCGAGTGTCTCATACTCCGGTCCGCCGTAGATCGGATCGACGTCGTACTCGTTGTCGTGGACTTCGACCACGCGCTTGCAGCGGATGGGGCAGGCGTAACAGCCGCCGCGATCCACCAGGATCGTGTCGCGCATCGCCTCGCCGCCGATCTTTTCCGCGCCGGCGAACTGCCCATCCTGGAAGTTCCGCGTGGGCAGCGCCCCCACCTGGCTCAGCCCGGTGAGGCCGCCGGCGGTACCAAGCTCGTGCATCCCCCAGGCTTTGTCCTTCCAGGTCTCGGTCATCGACTTGGCCAGCGCCTTGACGCCGGCATCGTCGGCGACAGGGATCGCCGTCCGCCCCAACGCCGCGACGCACTTGAGATTCTTCGACCCCATCACCGCGCCCAGGCCGGTGCGCCCGGCCGCGTGTTTGAGGTCGTTGATGATGCAGGCATAGCGCACCAGTTTCTCGCCGCCGGGACCGATCATCGCCAGGCGCGCGTTTTTCGCGCCCAGTTCGGCGCGCACCGCTTCCTGACATTCCGCCGTCGACATCCCCCACAGGTGATCCGCCGGGCGGAGTTCGGCCTCGCCATCGTGCAGCCACAGATAGACAGGTGAAGCCGCCTTGCCGCGCACCACGACCGCGTCGAAGCCGGCGCGTCGCATCTCCGCGCCGAAGAAGCCGCCCACGTCGGACTCACCGTAGCCGCCGGTCAGCGGCGATTTGCCGCCCACTGCGCTGCGCCCGGCGCCGGCGATCGGTACACCAGTCACCGGCCCAGCAGCGAAAACCAGCAGGTTTTCGGGGCCGAGCGGATCGACGTTAGCAGGCATCTCCTTGAGGAGATAATAGCCGATGAAACCGTTCGCGCCGAGATAGGGCCGGTAGAAGGACTCCGCCGGTTGTTCCACTTCCAGCGCGCCGGTAGTCAAATCGACTTTTAGAATTTTTCCCGTGTAACCATTCATCTTTATGACTCCTCCTTGAAAACACTAAAAAGGGAGAAAGTAGTAGATTCGAGGGCGGATATACCCGCTCCCAAGCCCCCACCCCAACTCGAACGCAACTAACCAAGCAATGTACCGCCTTCGTCGGATTGCTTGGGGGCTTTCTTTTCCCAATCGATATCGTCGATACTGTGTGTCTTGCGCCATTCGGCAAAATCGGCCTCGATTTCGTCCGTCCATTTGGTATCCATCTGGCTGGAGTTGTAGATGCCCTCCCGCAGCCGTTGGTGGCTGAAGCGTTCGCGCATGTGCGTGCGCTCCGAGTGTTCGACAACCTCTTCGGCCAGATGTGGCGGGATGAAGAGGATACCCGTCATCGTGCCAAGAACGATATCGCCAGGCATACAGGTCGCCGCGCCGACGCGACAAGGGACGTTTATTCCGGTCAATGTGACGTTGCGGATTGGCGTGGGGTCGAAGCCTTTGCAGAACGTGGCGAAATTGGGAATCTCGACGATCTGCTGCGCGTCGCGGATGCCGCCGTAGATGACCTGCCCGCGTTTGGTGCGCGTAGCGATGGCGGTGGACAGGTTCGCGCCGGAGTACGTGCCCTCGTAGACCTTGCCGAACAGGTCGATGACGATCACGTCGTCTTCGACCAGGGTTTCGATGACCCAGGAGTTCATCGCGCCGATGCGGCCTTCGGTCTCGTGACCGTAGCCCATCAGATAATCGTGCAGGTCGGGGCGATGCGGGACGAAGACGCCAGTCACGGCGCGGCCTATCAAGGTGATCTCAGGGTGCAATTGCGTCCAATTCCCCTCGAACTGGAAATGATAGCCATGCTGCCACAAGACAGACCACGCTTCTTCCGTGACCATGTGCGCCATGCGGCGCAGGATGTTGTCCGGCACGCGCGGGCGACCATCGGGGAAACGCTCCCCTGTCCACAGCGGCGTCAATTGGATAATGTCTTCACGGTTGTTGAATTTCATACTGGATTCTCCTTAAATCGGATACTGGATGCTGGATACTCGTTACCTGTGACTCATTACCGATTACTCGTTACCCATTCCCCGTCGCGCCGAAAACGTCGAGGTAATGGCCGCAGCGTTCGATGAATGAGTCGACGGCGATTTTGCCAAAGGCGAAGTAGTGCATATTGTCCTCGGTGCGGGCCGCTTCGGTAAGACGGCGGGCGGTGGTGACGAAAAGGTCAGTCGCCACGTTGACCTTGGCGATACCGGC
>JAKJDA010000457.1:0-299 GCA_022706165.1 Candidatus Hydrogenedentota bacterium
ACAGCGCCACAAGACCCGCCGAACCATACACCTGAACAGGATGAACGGGCAGCGACCACGCGTCCCCCATCGCCACCCAGCCCCGGCTCAAATGATCGACAAAAGCAGGGCTGCCTTCCGGCGCCGCATCAGAACCCGGAGCCGGCCATGCGGGAAAACGCACGCCCCAAAACAACGACGTGCGACACCCATAACAACAACCGTATGCAAAACATCCAAGACGTCCAAAAGCGTGACCCAACGGAATATACGGCATGACGGCATCGGAAATGCCAAAAAAATCCAGTCTGTATCGGCGG
>JAKJDA010000457.1:340-2630 GCA_022706165.1 Candidatus Hydrogenedentota bacterium
TGAAACACCAACCCGCCTTCCCACAACGCAAACCATCCGAGAGGACTGGACCAGGAAAACGTGTCGCGGTACATCACGATATACGCGAACCGCGCCCCCGCAATCCCCAGCAACAACGACCAAAACGCCATGTTTGAAATGTGATCAGGGTTGATGCCCGCTTTGCGCGCGTCACGCTGCATGCCATACACGCCGACAAGAAAGCCAATGGCCAACATCAACCCATAGGTGTGAAAAGGAACCGCGCCCCATCCAAACGGCAAAGGCAGCCTAAACAGTTCGGGAAACATGGGGCCTATCCAACCAATACCACGTCACTATCAGCAAAAATACCCCCGTGCAAATGGCGCTGTCCGCAACGTTGAACGCAGGATACCGCTTCCAGGGAAACTCGAAAGGAATAAAATAAAAATGGAACTGAAGAAAATCAACCACGCTGCCGCGGAAAAACCGATCAATGAGATTGCCGATCGCCCCGCCCGCCACAAAACCGTACGCCAACGACTGCACCCGCGAACCGGCATTGAGATGACGAAACAAATACGCCAGCACGGCTATCGCCGCCAACGGCGCAATCATGACCAATAGCGGCTTATGATGAAGCATCCCCCCCATCAAGCCCGTGTTCCGTTCGTGTGTGAAAAAGAAAAAAACCGCCTCGCGGCCTTCGAACGTGACGCTGCCATACGGAATGGCGCGAATGATAATGAATTTGGTGATCTGATCGACCGCCGCGACCGCAAAGGCGGCGGCGACAATCCAAATCAGTTGTTGCGCGCGTTGTGACATAGGCTCCGTTTCGACAAACGCTGACACGTGGCGCGGCCTATCGCCCGCGACGCATTTCCTTCCGTTCAAACTCCGATTGACACGCAATGCAAAACCGCGCGGCGGGAAAGACTTCCAAACGCTTGCGCGGTATCTCCTTCTGACAACCCTCGCAAACGCCGTAGCCGCCGGATTTCACGCGCTCGAGCGCCTCCGTGATCTCCATCAACGTCTCGGATTCGCCGCTGGCAATGGTCAGCGCCGTCTCGCGGTCGAAATGGTCGGTCCCCACTTCGGCGGCATTGGCCGCATCGGTGAAGTTCTCGCTAGCGGGCTGATACAACGTAGCCTCTTCAATGCGCCGCAGACCCTCGCTCAAACGGTCGCGCTCGGCCAGGAGGAGCTTCTCGAATTTCTTGGCTTCCTTGCTATTCATCCTGCTAGTTCTCCCAGTTGGTCCACGCACCGATCGCAGAGAAGCGGGTGCTCCGAAACCGTTCCCACAGTCTCTTTGTAATTCCAACAGCGCACGCACTTTTCGCCGGGCGCGCGCGCAACGCTCACCACAAGCTTGGCCTCCGTCGCTGCGGCTTCCTTCGAAACAGGAGCCAGCGTGCATTTCGATACGATAAAGATACCCGGAAGCTGCGGCGCGTATTCCCGCAGCAACGACTCCGTCGCCGCATCGCCCGGCGCAAGAACGAGTTCTGCTTCGAGCGAAGTGCCAATCGCCTTGGCGCGACGCGCCTCTTCCAGCACCTTGGACACGACTCCCCGCAAGCGCAGCAATGCATCCCACCCGCTGAGGGCCTCGTCGGCCAACACATACTCCTGCTTCACCGCTGGGAACGTCGCCAAGTGCACCGACGGCTCCGTCTTCAAGTGCGCCGGCAAATACTGCCACGCCTCGTCCGTCGTGAACACCAACACCGGCGCCAACAACCGCAACAGGTCAGTCAAGATCTCCGCCATCACCGTCTGGCCCGCGCGCCGTTCCCGCGCATTCTTGGCAAACGTGTACAAGCGGTCTTTCAAAATATCCAGGTAGAACGAACTCATCTCGACCGCGCAGAAGTTGTGCGCGGCGTGATAGACCTGGTGGAACTCGTAGGTCTCGTACGCCTTCAGGATGCGCTGCTTCAGCAACTGCGCCTGATGCAACGCCCAGCGGTCCACATCCATCAATTGGTCGTACGGCACCGCGTCGTTCGGGCCAAAATCACCGAGATTGGCCAGCATGTACCGAAACGTATTGCGGATGCGGCGATAGGCGTCCTGCATGCGCGTAAGGATTTCCTTCGACACGCGGATGTCTTGCCGGTAATTCTCGCCCGTAATCCACAACCGTGCGATGTCCGCGCCGTACCCCTCGGTCAGGTCCTTGAGGTCCATCGAATTGCCGAGTTTCTTGGACATCTTTTTGCCGTCGCCATCGACGACGTAGCCGTGCGTGACGACCGTGCGATACGGCGGGCAACCCTTCACGGCGACCGACGGGATGATCGACGCCTGGAACCAGCCG
>JAKJDA010000458.1:0-2379 GCA_022706165.1 Candidatus Hydrogenedentota bacterium
GTCCAATTTGTATTACATCGAGCCCCAGGTGAAGGTGGCCCAGATGTTGGCGCAGCATTCGTTTGCGCCGCGGTGGTTTTTCTGCAACGGGGGCGCTGAAGCCAACGAAGCCGCCATCAAGATTGCCCGCAGATACTGGGTACAGAAGGGCACGCCCAAACCGGGCATCCTCGCCGCGCACCAGTCGTTCCATGGGCGTACGCTGGCGACGATCACAGCCACCGGTCAACCCAAATACCAGGCCGGTTTCGAGCCGCTTATCCCGGCGATAAGCCATTTCCCGTTTGACGATATTGCCGCGCTCGAAGCGGCCATCACGCCTGAAACCGGCGCGGTCATTCTCGAGATCGTCCAAGGCGAAGGCGGCATCCGGATTCCGTCGGACGATTATTTTTCCAAGGTGCGTGAACTGTGCACTGCCAAGAACGTCCTGCTGATCCTGGACGAAGTCCAGACCGGGCTGGGGCGGACCGGCAAACTGTTCGCTCACGAACATTATGGCATTACACCCGACATCATGACACTGGCCAAAGGCCTCGGCAACGGCGTTCCCATCGGCGCGATGGGATGCACCGAAGAGGTTGCGCAAGGTTTCAGCGTCGGTTCGCACGCGTGCACGTTCGGCGGCAATCCGCTGAGCGCGGCGGCGGCGTTGGCCACGTTGAAGGTCCTCACGCAGCCGGGCTTCATCGAAGCCTCCGCGGAGGTGGGCCAATACCTGGTTGCCCAACTGCGCACGCTGGCGCAGAATTGCGACGCCATTGTCGAGGTTCGCGGAAAAGGCCTCATGGTCGGCATTGAGATGAAGGAACCTGTGGGCGAACTTGTGGGCAAATTGCAGGAAGCCGGCATTATCTGCGGCCCGGCGGGACCCAACGTGTTGCGGTTCATCCCTCCGCTTATCGTGAAAGAGGAGCACGTGGACCACGTCGTCGCGACGCTGTCCCACACATTAGGAGTTGCCTAATGATGAATGATTTTCTGTCGCTGGCCGATCTGAGTGCGGACGAAATTCTCGACTTGTTGGCGCTGGCCGATGACCTCAAGAAGAAGCGCGATCAGAAACTGGCCTACCGGCCCCTCGAGGGCAAGACGCTGGCGATGGTGTTCGAGAAGCCCAGCCTGCGCACGCGCATGACGTTCGAGGTGGGCATCTACGAGTTGGGCGGACTGGGCATCTTCTATCAGACCAAACTCGGCGAACGCGAATCGGTGCCCGATGTGGCGCGCAACCTGGAACGGTGGGTCGACGGCATCATGGCGCGCACGTACAGTCACGAGGTCCTCGTCGAACTGGCCAAGTACGCGTCGGTTCCCGTGATCAACGCCTTGACTGATCAGGAGCACCCGTGCCAGATCCTGGCCGATGCCCAGGCGTTGCGCAAGCATAAAGGTGATTTCGCGGGACTGAAGGTGGCGTTTGTGGGCGACGGCAACAACGTGTTTGCCTCGTGGGCGCACTTCGCCGCACGAATCCCCATTGACCTTACGCTGGTATGCCCGGCGGGATACGAGGCCGACCCGAAGGTGGTGGAGTTCGCGCGCGCTCATGCCAAAGGCAAGATTGTGGTGACACAGGATATCGAGTCCGGCGTGGCCGGGGCCGATGCCGTGTACACCGACGTATGGGCCAGCATGGGACAGGAAGAAGAGACCGCGCTGCGCGCCAAGGCCTTCGCCCCGTACCAGGTCAATGACAGGCTGATGGCCATGGCCAAAAAAGACGCCGTGTTCATGCACTGCCTGCCCGCCCATCGAGGCTCGGAAGTGACCGACAGCGTGATGGACAGCCCGCAGTCCATTGTGTTTGATCAAGCCGAGAGCCGTCTGCACGCGCAGAAGGCCATTATGATTACACTGATGAAGTAACCACAACTACAGGGGACTACCTCCATGGCTGACATTAAAAAGATCGTGCTGGCATATTCGGGCGGACTGGACACGTCCGTCATTCTCACATGGCTTAAGGAAACCTACAAGGCCGACGTAGTGGCCTTTATCGCCGATGTCGGGCAAGGGGAAGAGACCGAACCGGCGCGCGAGAAGGCGCTGGCCACGGGCGCCTGCGCCGCGTACGTGTACGACATGCGCGAGGAGTTTGCCCGGGATTTCGTCTTTCCCGCCATGATGGCCAACGCCATGTATGAAGGCTGCTACCTGCTGGGCACCAGCGTGGCGCGCCCAATCATCGCCAAGGGACAAGTCGACGTGTATCGCAAGGAGAAAGCCGACGCGGTCTCGCATGGCGCTACCGGCAAGGGCAACGACCAGGTCCGGTTTGAAATGACCTATATGGCCCTAGATCCACATATCCGCATTATCTCCGCATGGAAGGATCCCCATTGGAAGTTCGACTCCCGCCGGTCGATGCTGGAGTAT
>JAKJDA010000458.1:2389-2624 GCA_022706165.1 Candidatus Hydrogenedentota bacterium
CTTCGCCCACGAACCCAACATCACGATTATCGCCCCGTGGCGTGACCCCAAGTGGGACCTGACCAGCCGAACCAAGATGATGGAATACGCCTCCCAGCATGGGATTCCCGTGCCGACCACGGTCAAGAAACCCTATTCGTCCGACCGCAACCTTCTGCACATCTCGTTTGAAGGCGGCATTCTCGAAGACCCGTGGGCTGAGCCTCCGGCGGACATGTTTGTCTTGTCAGTCGAT
>JAKJDA010000459.1 GCA_022706165.1 Candidatus Hydrogenedentota bacterium
ACGTTGCTTCGTCGGGCAATGCATTCATCTGAAGGAGAAACCAGATGTCGTAAAGGTCGCGAACCAGGCGCCGCTCGTTCCAAGCGGCCATCTTGTTGGCAAGCGCAACATGGATGTCGACAACGTGGATGATCCGGGGCGGAAGATTGAATTGCGTTGAAAAAAGCCGGGTGGAAACCGTCGTGGTTTTGACGTCCATGGCGACTTTGCTTTCAATCTGGATGGTGGTTCCATCCACGGTCAACACCACGCGCAGGCACTTGGAATTGACCGAATGGGTCAATTCGTCGACGATGTCCTTCTTCGACCGGTATGGTACGAAAACATAGTCGAGATCGTTGGTGAGCCGCGGCGATCCCAGTACACGCAAGACCATTCCGCCGCGAAGCACCGCTTTCTTGTCGAACTTCTGCGCAAACAGATCCAACACACGGGCGAGCAACTGCTGTTCTTTTTCAATCATGGACGCCTCCAATGCCCGTGGAAGAACGAGACAAACCGTGCGTCGTAGGCTTCAAGATAGCGTTCGATCAACCCGAAGTCCAACGCCGTCAAATTGACGTCGGATGCCGGGTCGAAGGAAAAGCGTCGGCCGCGGTAGGTGAAATAGCAAACATCGAGGAACGCCTTTTCCGGCGTTGCAATCCTAACCCCCGCGATGGTTGAGAACCCGAAGTGGAGGCGTGGGCTTATGCTGAGATGTTCGATCGTTCCAAGTTCACAGCGATACGTGCGCGGACGCCCCGTTTTAACGGCTTGAACCTTGCGCACGGGGATTGACCCAATGATGGCTTTGCCGGCAAGCACGGTCCCCGTGGAGACGTAGGCGTTCGGGTCGATTCGGCTGCTGATGGTGGCCAGCGAAGCCTCCGGCGTGGCGTAGATGCCGCGTTTGACCTTGACGAGCGTTCCGCTGGCGACCATCTCGGCCAAGATTCGATAAAGCGTTGACTCCGAATTTTCATCCAGAGCAACCTTTAGATCGGGAAGCGTGAACACTCCGTCCAAATCCCCGGCCCAGCGCTTGACCGCTTTGTATCTTTTCATATCCATGTACAGATACTCTCAAATTTCGACAGTATTTGTCAACGGCAAAAGATTTGCCGCGACCGCGCTTGTCCACAGACCGCGAAAGCCACGTGAACCGCAATCCCCCGACGCGTGGCAGGGTCAGGACACTGCCACGACGGATGCGTCGATTTTGGCGGGGGTGCCGAGCACGGTTGCGCGGGGGCCGACGTAGACGCCGCCGCGTATCGATTCGTAGACGTACGCTTTGCCCTCGACGACTGCGGTGCGCAGGTCGCGGCCCGATGCCAGCGACGCGGCAATCGCCGCGCTGAGGGAACAGCCCGTGCCATGCGTCGAAACGGGATCCGCGATGAATGGCGTTGAAAACCATGTGGCGCCGTCGCCGTCGACAAGCACGTCCTCCGCCGCTTCGCCGGTTTTGTGGCCGCCCTTGACGAGCACGGCGCAGCCGTGCGCGCGGAACATGTCGGCGGCGGCGCGTTCCATCTGCGATTTCGTTTCTATATCGCGCCCCGCTATCACCTGCGCCTCGGGGATGTTTGGCGTGATCAGCGCGGCGAGCGGCAACATGCGCGCGCGCATAGTCTCGATGGCGTCGTCGGCCAACAGCTTCGCGCCGCTCGTGGCGACCATTACGGGGTCTACGACTTTTTGGACTTCCGGCAGCGTGGAGAGCTTGTCGGCGACGGCGTTTATGACTTCCGCCGTTGCGAGCATCCCCGTCTTGAGCGCCGCGATGGAATACTCCTCGAAAATCGCGTCAAGCTGGTCGCGCAGGAACGCGGTGTCCGGCACTCGGACGGATCTCACGCCGTACGGGTTCTGCGCCGTGAGCGCGGCGATTGCGGTGCATGCGTGCAGTCCGAACACGTGGAACGCGCGTATGTCCGCCTGGACGCCCGCGTTGCCGCCGCTGTCGCTTCCGGCGATCGTCAGCGCCGCCACTTGTCTGTTGTTGCCGTGTGATGTCATCATTAAATCCCTGTCCTTTTGCGTGGTGCCATCAATCATCCATTTCCTCTGCCGCCTTGTCGTCGCGCTCTTCCGTTTTCAGGGCTTCCAGCCGTGCCGCGATGTTGCGCTGTTTCCGTATCGTGCGCAGCCTGCGCGCACGCGACATCCTTTCGCGCCACGAGTATGCGGCGCCTTTGCGCGGCGCGGCGTTCTTTTCCGTTTGCATGGCCGGCATGTCCGTGACCACCGCCAACGCGTATTTGCCGAACCACATGTATTGGCCGGAATAGTGCGTGCCGCCGGCATCGCGCAGCTCGCATTTGCCGAGGCCGTTTTCGCGGCATTGGACGTTGCACAGGCCGTACGCCATGCCCACGCCGAGCAACTTCGTCGCCGCCTCCTTGAACGCCCACAGCACGGTGCATTCGCCGATGCGGTCGCCCGTGTCCATGAGCTTGTCGTGCTCCGAAATGAAACGCCGCCCGAGGTACGGCAAGCGCCACGAACGCCGCTCGATGTCTATGCCGACGCGCATTCTCGGATCAAGCGAATATGCGGCGAACACGAGCGGCCCTTTGTGCGAAAGGGAGCAGTTGTAGCGGGCGTACCGCCCCGTGTCGGGATTGTACACGACGGC
>JAKJDA010000045.1:0-9035 GCA_022706165.1 Candidatus Hydrogenedentota bacterium
TGCATCAATAAATTTGTCAAAATCAATCTCACCCCTAAATTGAACAACCTGCCGTCCCTGTGAATCAACAAGAGTTGACCATTCTTTGTCTTTGCCAAAGTACTTGTATCCATTTAATGCGTCGCCAACGGTGACGGACTTGTCGATATCCAGCGTTCCCGATTTTACTGTTTTCTCAAGGTTTGAGCCCGTACATCCTGCAAAGATAAAGAGAATGACAGCACTAGCGAATAGTTTTGAGGCACCAAGATATCGCATTTCCACTTCCTTCCATTGGTTCCGAAATCCCCACGACCTCTTGGCGTTCATTGCAGTTCTTTTTTTTGGGGGGGGCGCCAAGTGCGCAAATTGTCTTGGCCATCAATTGGATTGGGCTGTCTAGCGTATTGGTTCACGTCACATATCTGCATGGCGTGACTCTACCCCAATCCGTTCTGCAAAGAACCCCACACGCACCTCGTCGTACGGACAACAAGACGAGCATTATGGATTCTAAATTCATTTTTTGTGGGTTTCAACTATTTCTGATCCGTGGCTTGCTATGCTGGGACCAGACACGCAGTGTTTGTCCGGCGCTCTTACTTTCACATCTTTCGTCGTGACTCGTTGTGGTCGTTGTGGTTAGGTTCCGGATCGGATTTGAACCACGACGATCACGACGAGTCACGACGGGAAGAGGTGTCGGAGGCGCGGAGTTGTGGGCGGTGGGTAGTGTTCGTGTCGGATGGTGATGGTCTTGTAGACAGAATGGACCGACCGGCTCCGAATGGCATATGCGTAGGTTAGGCTATGTACATTCGGAACGAACAGTAGCGCCCGGTCTCTGTGCCGGGCGTCTTTGGTTGGTCCGATTTGTAATCGGACCGTCTTCGGTTTCGTTCACGACCCGCCTGTTTCAAAGAGGTCCCGTTACAAACGGGACCTACATGTCGCAGCCTTTTTGTGTCTTTTGCGTGTTTTGTGGTTGATGGCAAAACCGCCCGGCACAGAGACCGCGGACACCAAGAGGTGGTTGTTGCCCTTTCCGATCTCTGCGACCTCTGCGCCTCTGCGTTGAAAATATTCGCCCCTAAACGCAGAGTCGCAGAGAACGCGGAGATCGCAGCGTGAAGATTCCGCCAATCCATTTGCGTGTCGCGACTCCGTTTTCCATCTTTCGGCACGGCTTGGGCCCTGATGCGACTGCGATTGACTTGCGCTCCGCGCACAACAAGGGGTATCTTCTGACGCACGCAAACGCGCGCTTCATCTGGAAAAGATCGGCGCGGGCGGTTGGAGGAGGAGGCGCCGGGCTAACGGAAATCCGCGATAGGGGTGAACTTCACGCATGCATGTGCCGGTGTCGCCGGAAATCAACGCGATGATCGATCAGGCCGCCGAGATCAGCATCCGGCGGAACCAACTCTATGTCGGCGTCGATCATTTGTTCGAGGCCATCCTCTCGCAATCGTCGAAACTGCCGCGCGCGTTCGGCGACAAACACATCCAATCGTTGCACAAGGCCGCTCGCGAGTTGGCGCGCGAACAGTGGCCCGCGGACGCGATGGTCTCCGTCGCGGGCGAAGTGTTCTACACGCCCCGGTGCGCGGCGATCGCCACGGAAGCGACGCGGTTGGCTCAACGTCTCGGCGAGGCGACGCCGTCCACAGGGCATCTGCTGTTGGCGATCCTCGCGGATGCGCATGCCGGGCCAAGCCGTGCGATTGACCGGCTCCGACTGGATCGCGGCGCGCTCATCGAAGAACTGCGCCGGGCCCTGACTCCGCACGCCACGACCGCACAGTCGCGTTCCACGCATGCCCCGGAACCCGCCGCGAAACCGCGCCGCGAACCCAAAACGGCCCAAGCCGCGCAGGAAAATGAATCGGAACCGCGCGAATCAAGCAGCGTTTCGCTCGAACACCTGACGCGCAATCTGACGGCGTTGGCGCGGCGCGGAACGCTCGGCCCGGCCATCGGTCGCGACAAGGAAATGTTTTCGCTGCTCGAAGTCCTCGGACGACAAGGCAAAAACAACGCGATCCTCGTCGGCGAAGCGGGTGTGGGCAAGACGCGTATCGTCGAAGGTCTCGCCGTTATGGCGACCACCAAAGCAGGCGAGGGCTTCCTGAAGGGACAGCGCATCCTCGAGCTCAACTTGGCCGCGTTGATGTCGGGCACGCAATATCGCGGGGCCTTCGAGGAACGTCTCACGCGCTTGCTCGACGACCTCAAGCGCTCGAAGGACACCATCCTCTTTATCGACGAGATTCACCTCATCATGGGCGCGGGCGCGACAGAAGGCAGCGGCCTCGACATGGCGAACTTGCTCAAGCCCGCGTTGTCGCGCGGCGAAATCCGGTGCATCGGCGCAACGACGTTGCAGGAGTACCGCAAGTTCATCGAGAAGGATCCCGCCATCGAACGGCGGTTCCAGATGGTGCGCATCGATCCGTTGTCGGAACCGGCGACCTTCGAGGTGCTGACGTTCCTGAAGCCGTCGCTCGAACGCCATCACGGCACGCGCATCAGCGACCGCGCCTTGCATGCGGCCATCGCGCTCACGCAACGTTACATGCCGAACCGTCAACTGCCGGACAAGGCCATCGACGTGCTCGATCAGGCGTGCGCCCGGCATCGGTTGAAGGCCATCGCGATGAAGTACAAACCGGGACTGTTCGACAGCGACTCGGGTTTCGCGCAAGTGAACAAAGTCACGCCGCACGACATCCGCAAAGTCGTGAGCCGGATCGCGGGCGTGCCCATCGAAGAAATCACCGCCGAGGAACGCCTCCGCCTGGGCCATCTCGAACGCCGCCTCAAACGCCGCATCATCGGTCAAGACGAAGCCATTGCGCGGACCGTCGCGGCGGTGAAACGTGCGCGCGCGGGCCTGGGCGATCCGTCGCGCCCGGATGCGGTGCTGCTGTTTTTAGGCCCGACAGGCGTGGGCAAGACCGAACTCGCGAAGGCCCTCGCGGAACAACTCTTCGGTTCAGCGGACCACCTCATCACCTTCGACATGTCAGAGTACCTCGAATCGCACAGCGTCTCGAAACTCATCGGCGCGCCGCCGGGATACGTCGGCCACGGCGAAGAAGGACGATTGACCGGCGCGGTGCGGAACAAGCCATTCTCGATTCTGTTGTTCGACGAGATCGAGAAGGCGCACCCGCGCGTGTTCGATATTTTCCTGCCGATGCTCGATGAAGGACGCGTGAAAGACTCAAACGGACGCGACGTCAGCTTCAAGCACTGCATCATCCTGTTCACGTCGAACATCGCCGCCGATTTGCTTCAGCGTTCCGGTGGTCACGCGAACCGCCCGCAGGTCATGGACGCGTTGCGGAAACATTTCCGTCCTGAATTCATCAACCGCATCGACGAGATCGTGCCGTTTCACCCCTTGCTGTTCGACGATATCCGCGCGATCCTGAGTCTCAGCATCCGCCAGCTTGGCCAACGGCTCGCCGACAAAGGCTTCGGCGTTCGCATGTACCAGGGCGCGTATGAGCACCTCGCGGAAGTTGGCTACGACCCCGAATACGGTGCGCGCGAACTGCGCCGCGCCGTCGAGCGTTACATCATCGACCCCATCAGCGAACTCATCCTCGCAGGCACGTTCCAGCCCGGCGACCTCATCGAAGCACTGATGGTCAACGGCAAACTGACTTTCCGCAAGGGCGAACCACGCCCGAAAACCGAGAAGGAGCGCGCGCGATGAACGCCGGCATCACCGACGCCTTTGTCGTGATCAACGGCCCCGAAGACGGCGCGGAGTTCCCCGTCGTGCGCGCGCCGTTGCGGATCGGCCAGGACATCGCGTGCGAGATACCGGTGCGCCTCGATAGCGACGTGCGACCGGTCCACGCGCTTGTCACGACGGTGTCGGACGGCTACCGCGTGCGTCAACTCGACGCCGCGCCGGTGTACGTCAACGGCAAACGCGCGGGCATGTTCCGCTCGCGCATCGTGCGGTCCGGCGGCATCGTGCAGGTCGGCCACACGCAACTCGCCGTCGAATGCGTGCCCGACGGCCTTGCCGCGCGCAGTCATGGCATCGTCAGCGAGACGGACCTCGGGTGGCTTATGGAAGGCATCGTCCGCATCCTCGCGCGCAGCGCCATGGGGACGGTCCGCCTCTTGTTTGGATTTCTCGGCAAGCTACGCACGAACGCGCTGCTCGTGGCGGCAATCCTTATTGCGCTTTATTTTTTTGTTCCCTCGTTTCGCGATCGCGTGGCCTGGGCCGCATGGCATGCAACGCATTACGTGCGGATGCTACTGGGACGGTAGGCGACGCGCAGGCATTGCCTTCGAGAACCGGATGCATTGATTGGGCTTCGAGAAGGCAGTAGACTTTCGCGTTGCGCGCCCATTTTGGGGCGAAATATTTTCAGAATGGGCGATGCCCGGAGAGAAAGCCATGATCGATTTTCCGTTGACGAGACTTCCCAACTACGCCGCTTTTCCGGGACCGGTGGTCCTGGTCATCATGGACGGCATTGGCATCGGAAAGCGCGACGAGTCGGACGGGGTGTTCGTGTCGTACACGCCGACGCTGGACAAGCTTTTTGCCGCGCCGCTGTATACGCAGCTTCGAGCCCACGGCCGAGCCGTCGGCCTGCCGAGCGACGAGGACATGGGCAACTCGGAAGTCGGCCATAACGCGCTGGGTGCGGGCCGCGTGTTTAGCCAAGGCGCGATGTTGGTCAACGACGCCATCGCCACGGGCAAGCTGTTCGAGGGCAAAGCGTGGCAATCGGCCACGGCCGCCGGCACGCTGCATTTTATCGGCCTCTTGTCCGATGGCAACGTCCATAGCCACATCGATCACCTCTTCGCGATGCTCGATCGCTGCGCACGCGACGGCGTCAAGCGAGTGCGCGTGCATCCGTTGCTCGACGGCCGCGACGTCGGCGAGAAAAGCGCGTTGGAGTACATCGGACCGCTCGAAAAGAAACTCGCGGAACTGAGCGCGGCCGGACGCGACTATCGCATCGCATCCGGGGGCGGGCGCATGATCACCACAATGGACCGCTACGAGGCGAACTGGAGCGTCGTCGAGCGCGGATGGAAGGCCCATGTGCTCGGCGAAGGCCGTCCCTTCGCGTCGGCGTCGGAAGCCGTGCAGACCTACTACGCCGAAGACCCGACGATGACCGACCAATACATGGAGAGTTTCGTCATTGCCGAGAACGGCAAGCCCGTCGGAACGGTCGAAGACGGTGACGCGGTCGTTTTCTTCAACTTCCGCGGCGACCGCGCCATCGAAATTTCGAAGGCGTTCGAGCAAGGGCCCGAGTTCGACAAGTTCGACCGCAAACGATGCCCGAAGGTCTTTTACGCGGGCATGATGCAGTACGACGGCGACGAGCATATCCCCGCGAATTTCCTGGTCGAGCCGCCCGCGATCGAGCGCACGATCAGCCAGTACTTGTGCGCGGCGGGCATCACCAGTTTCGCGGTCTCCGAAACCCAAAAATTCGGGCACGTCACCTACTTTTGGAACGGCAACAACAGCGGCTACGTCGACGAAAAGCTCGAGAAGTACATCGAGATCGCGTCGGACAAGGTGCAATTCGATCAACGTCCGTGGATGAAAGCCGGCGAAATCACCGACGCGACGCTCGAGGCCATCCAGAGCGGCCAATACAAGTTCATCCGCCTCAACTTCCCGAACGGCGATATGGTCGGCCACACCGGCGTGCCCATCTCCGTGCGCATTGCCGTCGAAACGGTCGACCTCGGCCTCAAACGCCTGCTGCCGGCGATCGAAGCGGCCAAGGGCATCGCCGTCATCACCGCCGACCATGGCAACGCGGACTGCATGTTCACCGAGAAAAAGGGAAAGCGCGAACCGATGGTGGCGCACACGCTCAACCCCGTGCCGTTCATCATCGCGGACTACTCCGGCGCGAACCCCATCGCCATGAGCGGCGTCGCCAACCCCGGCCTCAGCAACGTCGCCGCAACGCTGCTCCATCTTCTCGGCTTCGAAAAACCGGAAGAGTACGATCCGTCATTGATCACGATTGGGTAAGATAGCATGATTCTCGGGGAAAGCCTTTTTGGATAAAGGTTTTCCCCAGGGCAATCGCATTACATGGCCGAGGGAAATGGTGCGTGGGAATGGCCATCGTTAATGTCTTTGTAGCGCCCGGTCTCCGTGCCGGGCGGTTTTACGGCAAGCGACAAGACGAATCCACACAGCCCCGGATCGTTGCGCCCAGACCCGCCCGGCACGGAGACCGGGCGCTACAAAAACGAAAATCGTGCGCCAAACGGTAAAATCGTGACGTATATGGAGCCAAAAAGTCCTAATGACTCAGAATTGTAATGCAATGGCCCTGTTCCCCGGCGCCCCCGGCAGCCTGCCCTCAGAAACACGCGAAATGGAACGAAAATAGCCGGTTTACATGCGACGGCCCTGCTTGGCAAGCGCTTTTCTCGCTGGGGCCATTCGAGAGGTCGGCGCGATGGATTTTCAAAAATTTCGGCTACCGTCTCTTCCCGCAGTCGTAGTAGCATTGACGGACGATGGTTGCGGCTGCGTAGTGAAAAAACGGAAGGAATGTATGCCAAAACGTCGAATCGACACGAATCCCGATCGGCAACCATTGTCGGCGAATCCGTTTGCGTCGCTAGAAGGTCTTGCGAAGGAGGGATTGCCGCAAGGGGAGGAGCCGAAAGCGCCGATGCCGGCCGCGCCAAAAGCGTGTGCGCCGTACGCCGTTGCGCGCACCCGCAAGGGCGGCATGCCCGTATCGTTGGAGAACCGGCCCGGCGGGAAAGTCGTGACGGTTGTCGGAAACGTGTCGGGAGATGCAGCGGCTTTGCTCAATCTGCTCAAGCATCGTTGCGGCGCGGGCGGCGCCGTGCGCGGGGAGGTCATTGAGATTCAAGGCGACCACCGCGAGCGCATCACGACGCTGTTGCGGGACGCATTGCGGTAGCGGGATCCTACGTTTCCCGTCGCGCGCCACGCATCGCCCAAGGCAGCGGCAATCGCCACGCGACGCGAAAAAGGATGATCTGCGTCGTCAACGCTCCGGCGGTGTCGGCGAGCCAGTCGAAGAAATCGCAGGTGCGCGGCGGGACAAAGTGCTGGTGGATTTCGTCGGCGACGCCGTAGAGCGACGCGAATATCACCGGCACAAAGAAAAGACGCAGGGCGGAAACCCCCTTGCCTCGTCGCAGGCCGATCGCAAGGGTCGCGGCGAGACCTCCGTACAACGCCGCATGCGCCGCTTTGTCGTCTCCGGGAAAACGCGTCTTGGGCACGGGCGGCGCAGGTTGTGCGGAAATCCAGAAGATGGCCGCGCAATATAGAAGCGTCGCGATCACGAATGAGGCGCGCATGCCTGCGAAAGGGTTCACCGGCCTTGTCCCTCGGTCTTGGTCATCGTGATAACGCCGCCGGCGTCGTTCAGGCCAAACACGTAGGAGGTTCCGTCGACAACCAGCGCCGTGACAGGCTGCATGTCGACCGGCACGGCGGACGCGACGCCGGTCGAGGTTTGCGGCGGCATGTTCAAGGACGTGACGCGCGTGCGCCCGATGGGCGCGTCGAACCGGGTCGTTTTTCCGGAAAGGTCCGTTGCATAAAACGGCGCGGAGGATCCTCCGCCGGACAACAGATCGCCTAGCAGCAAAAACTGGTCCATGGCGTCGGTTTGTTCGATGGAGAAGAGGTCGAGGGCGGTCTCGAAAAGCCAGCGCGTATTGACGAACCACAGGTGCGCCACCGACGGCAGCAATTCGTCAGGCTGCGCGAGATAAACCTGCGGGGCGATATTTCTGCGCAAATACCGTTCGCTGGCGTCGCGCGCATGGCGCAGGATGATATCGCGGCGGACCTGGAGTTCGGGACGTTTCCGGAACTGCTCCGTCTGAACGGCGCGCACGATCTGTTGCGCGGCGAACGCCGTGAAGGCCGGCGCAAATGGCTGCGGACTGTGGGGGGTGAATTCCGAGGGATCGGTGCGCTGGGTCATAGGAAGAGGCGTGATGGCGACGAGTTGCCCGGGCGAACCCAGCCGCAAGGCGGTTATGTCCTGTCCGAAGGCTTGCGTGGAGATCAGCGCCGCAATGGCGTGCAAGCTCGACGGGATTGCGGCGAGCAGGCTTGCCAGGCTGTTCAGGTGTTCGGGCGCGAAGGAGCCGCCGTTGTCGAACACGAACACGCCGTAGGTTTCCCAGAAACGCGCCGCTTCTTCCGGCAGCCCAAAAAATTTCGTTTCCGATCGCGCCGCCGGGCTGTTGGCGATGTAGGGCGCGATGCTGAGACACATTTGCATGCCGAACCAGGCCGTTTGGGATTCCTCCGTGCGTTGAGCCCCGCCTATCGCCGCGGCAGGCGCTCTGCCGCCCAACGCGGTCTTGAACGCCGCAACCACCGCGTCCCTGGAACCTTGTTGGACATAGGGGCTGACGCGTTGCAGCCAATCCAGAGACGCCGCGCCGCCGTCGGGCGCATGGTCCTCGGGATCGGGCGGCATTGCGGCATCCGGAGAAAGAACGGAAGCAGGTCCTCGGAATCGGCCGAGCGTTTTGCCGGCGGCATGGGCGGCGCTCAACGCCGAGAACAGCGCCATACGCGGGGTTGCGTCTCCCGCCGAACGCATGGCGTAGTCCCAAAACTGAATCAGTGCAGGCGTGAACCGCGCCGCGCCGATGCCCGTCTGCGAAAAGGCAAGCCACTCGCCGTCTGATAACGGGGCTTGGTGCAGAACCTGCAAGACATAGGCCGCCGCCGCTTGATCCTGCGTCGTGCTTAGAGTCTGAAAGGCTTGTTTTAGGTAATGTTTCGTGGCATCATCTAAGGCCGCGTGGGCCGGGGTCGCCGCAGCAAACGCCACGACGAACCCAAGCCCGACAACAACGATCGCCACTCGCACATGATACATGGCTGGTTCGCCTCCGTATGCGCCGGTTGCACCCTTGACGACATTATCGGAGGCTTTGCAGGAACATGCAAATGCGCCTGGGCCTTCGAAAAAACTCTTCGCGCGAGGAACGCCGAAACGCACGCGTGCATCGGCTCGAAAGAAAGG
>JAKJDA010000045.1:9182-12703 GCA_022706165.1 Candidatus Hydrogenedentota bacterium
AGAGGCCGCCGATCTCTTCGTTTCCACCTGGGAACAGGTGACCGGTCACAAGCCGAGCGTCAGCGCCACGCCGGGCGATGGCCCCAATGTCTGGATCGGCGCATCGGCGTTGCCGACAGAGTGGAAGGCGGAGTTGAAGCTTGCGGACATTGGTTTCGATGGCATCCTGTTGCGCACGATGCCGATGTCGACGGGAAAGAATCTGGCGCTTACAGGGAACGGAGACAATCCGCTGAGCAAAGGGACGCTGTTTGCAGTATACGAGTTCTTCGAGCGGTGTTGCGGTGTGCGCTGGCTTGCACCTGGCGTGACGCACGTTCCCTCTGCGCCCAAATCCATCCCAATGCTCGACTATCGCTACACGCCGCCGTTTGCCTATCGCGATATCGGCGCAGGGGCCGGAGGGGTGCACGATGCCATGCGTCAGAACTCGCCATTTGTCCGTGGGCTGTACGGACATGACCTCTACACACTCCTGCCGCCGGACAAGTATTTTGCGGAACATCCGGAGTACTACTCCGAGATCAAAGGCAAGCGTATCGCCGCGATCGGATTCGACTGGAAAAACATGCCCATCGCGTTGGCGCACCCCGAGCAGATTGGCCAGCTGTGCATGAGCAATCCCGCTACGGCCGAGGCGATCGCGCACGAACTCGAAGAACGCATGAAGACCAATCCCGATGCCAACGTGTGGTCGGTGTGTCAGATGGATTGGGGCAATAACTGCACGTGTCCGCAATGCCGTGCGCTCGATGAAGCAGAAGGTTCACCCGCGGCCTCATTCATCACCGGTGTCAATCGTGTTGCCGAGATCATCGAGAAGAAACATCCAAACGTCTATATTCATACCTACGCCTACACCTATACGCGGCGCCCGCCCAAAACCATTCGCCCGCGCCACAACGTCCTTGTGCAGTTTTGCAGCATCGAGTGCGACTTTGCCCGTTCTTTCGATGACCCCACGTCAGAAATCAACCATGCATTTGTAGAAGACCTGAAGGGGTGGCAAAAACTCGGCGCAAACATCCTCATTTACAACTATCCCAATAACTGCACTTTCACGGTGCGTCCGTATCCCTACGAATACGTCTTTGCGAAAAACACACGATTCCTGGCGCAACAAGGCGTCGTCGGGATCTTTGAGCAAATGGCCCCAACCGGGGTCACGCCGCTGGGCTACCTGAAGGCCTACGTCATGGCGCACATCCTGTGGAACCCAAGCACCGACGTCGACGAATTGGTCAAGGAGTTTACCGACCTCTACTACGGCCCGGCGGGACCGCATATGCGCGAGTATTTCAATCTGTGTCAGAAGACGCTGCGCCGCAGCAAGGCCCAGTTGTTCTTATTTGACGATACCGGTTGGTTCGACGCCGCCTTCGTTGCGAAAGCAGAGAAGACATTCAGCCAGGCGTTCGCCGCAGCCAACACCGACGAACTGCGCAAACGTATCGATTTCGACTACTTCCAGGTTCAGTACGCTGCGCACGTATGTAAGCCTACGTATCGCTATTGCGACGACCATATCGTCGTAGAACATCCGCCTCATCTATCTGCCGATGCGATCATGGCCCGCATCGACTCGCTCGGCATCCGGCGCGCCTGGCCGTGGCCGGTGGACCTGCCGATCGACAACATTCGCAAGACGCTCATCAAGCCATATGCCTCGGGCACGAACGAAACACCCCTTATTCGCTTGGAGAACGACCGCTGTCTCGTGTGGGTCGCACCGGAACTACAGGGCTCGATACTACGTTGGCGTGACAAAAAGCTCGGCGTCGAATTGTTGGAAGGCTTCAAAACCTGCGGTACCGGGCGCGGTACGTATCAGGAGTGGAGTTCGTTGCCCGGAGTGGGAGATGCGCCCTCGGCGCCGATGTACGTAACCAAAGAAAAGTCGCCGCAGCGCGCGGTAATCGAAGGCAAAATGAATAGCGGCTTCGTTATCGAACGCACCATGTCGCTCGACGGCAAAGACGGTGGCCTCCACATCGAGACCCGCGTCACCAATGCCGCCGACAAGGCGCAACCGCTTTCGTTCCGCGTACATCCCGAGTTCTACTGCCAACGCGTCGGCGATATCCCCACGTTCTGGATTCGCACGGCCGACGGTTGGAAGCAGACCGTCAAAGAAGAACAGAAAGACAACACGCTCGGCGTCGATTTGCTCAAACCTGAACCCGCGGGCGAATGGGCGGTGTCGTTGCTGAACGGCAAGTTCAGCCTCGTGAACACCTACGACGCGACGCAACTGGAAAAACTCATGTACTTCTACAACACCGGCGGCGGCACGGCACAGCTAAACCTCGAATTGATGCCGCCGCGCAAGGTGCTGCAACCCGGCGAGTCATACGCCGTCGACGCAAGTTACCGAGTCGAGAAAGGGAACCCACGCAAGTGGCTGCAATGACCATAGGGCGACAACAGAGGAGCAGATCATGACCGGCAAAGAAAACTACACGCGCGCGATCGAATGCAAAGGTCCTGCGTATTTACCCATGCAGATTGGCGTCGCGCTTCCGTATATGTACGAACAGGACAAGCGCAAGGCGGCGCGCATTGAGGAATTGCTCGCGAAGATTCCCGACGATCACCTGAACTTGCAACCGGAGTTCTGGTTCGTTTCCCCGCCGACAAAGAAAGGCGAGGTCACGCATTGGGTCGATCATTGGGGCACCGGCTGGAGCGATGACGGCCACGGCGCGAAAACAGACATCTATCCGTTGGAGCGGGGCTACGATGCGCTGCAAGACTATGCATTTCCGGACCCCTATGTGGCGGATTTCTCTGCAGCCGATGCGAAACTCGCCGACCGAAAAGACCGGTACGTCTTCGGCTCGGTGTGGTTCACGTTGTTCGAGCGGTTGTGGATGTTACGGGGCTTCGACAACATGCTGATCGACCCGCTCGTCGAGCCGGAGAACTTTGCGGCCCTGCGCGATCGCGTGCTCGAATTCGACTTGGCGATGGTCGATCAATGGCTGACGCGCGGCGTGGACGGCATTTTCTTTTCCGACGACTGGGGCAGTCAGCAATGCCTGCTCGTCGATCCCGATGAATGGAGACGCCACTATAAGCCCAGCTACGAGCGTCTGTTCCGCCGCGTGCGCGAGGGCGGCGCGCACGTGTGGATGCACCTCTGCGGCAACATCGTGGCGATCTTGCCCGATCTCATCGACCTCGGCCTGAACGTGCTCAACCCCATCCAGCCGCGTGCGATGGACATTCATCACCTCGCGCGCGAGTTTGGCGGCCACGTGTGTTTCTTCGGCGGCGCCGACGTGCAAGGCACGCTCGTCTACGGCACGCCCGAGGATGTGAAACGCGAAGCGCACGAACTCGTCAAGACCCTCGGCGCCTTCAACGGCGGCTACATCGCCAGCACCAGCCACGGCATGATGCCCGAAACGCCTCTCGACAACGTCATCGCCATGCTCGAAGCCTTTACGGAGTATCTGCCTTGAGGCGCATCGAGGTTATCGGTTGACGGTGAACGGAGCCTGCGCTTGCAAAAGGCGTGA
>JAKJDA010000460.1:0-2325 GCA_022706165.1 Candidatus Hydrogenedentota bacterium
GCCGCCGACGATCGACAGCCTATCCCCAGACGCCATTTTCGCCCACGCAAGCGAATCCATCGTCATCAAGGGATCGGCGCTGACCGGCTGCACGGCCGTTCTGTTCGGCGAAACCGTTGTCGCCGCGTTCACCCTTGTGTCCGACACGGAGATTCAGGTCGCCGCGCCCGCCCTTCCCGAAGGCAGCGTGGACGTTACGGTGATTTGCTCGGGAGACGTGACCAGCAATGCCGTGCCGCTCACCTACCTTCCGCCGCCTCAAGGCAGTTTGCGCGTTCACATATCCCCCGAGGCCGCCCTCAGCGCAGGCGCGCAGTGGCGCGTCGACGGCGGGGCGTGGCAAAACTCTGACGCGCGCGTCGACGGGCTACCTCCAGGTTCCCACACGGTATCGTTCGCGTCCGTGCCGGGTTGGACCGAGCCCCAAGACATGCCGGCGGCCATTTCCGACGGCGCCGAAACGCTTCTTTCCGTCGCGTATATCGAACGCACCGGATCGTTGATTGTCACCATCGGACCGGAGGACGCCGTCGCAGCGGGCGCGCAGTGGCGCGTTGACGGGGGAGCATGGCAACCTAGCGGCGCGCAACTCGATGATCTAACGTTGGGCAGTCATCGGATCGATTTTGCTTCCGTGCCAGGATGGAATCCGCCTCCAGAGACTCTGGTTGACATTGTCGACGGACCTGCGACGGCAACGCACGCCACGTATGTGCGGCAAACCGGGCTGCTCCGGGTGACGCTGGGTCCCGAAGCGGCGATTGCTGGCGGAGCCCAGTGGCGCGTTGGAGACGGTTCCTGGATGCCCAGCGGCGAAGCTGTGGAATTGCCCCTCGGCGAGCACGCGATATTCTTCAAGGAAGTGATTGGCATTGGCCGTTTCGTCACCCCCGCAACTGCCACGATCGCCCTATCCGAGTCCGGCGCGACCGTGGCCGTGAACCAACAGTATGCATCTCTCACATTGATCGAAGCGGCCGACATCAACGGCGACGGGGCGTGGGACGCCCTGGACGTCCAGTTGGTCATCAATGCGGCGTTGAAAATGGAGACGGGCTTCAATTGCGATGTCGATGGCAACGGTTCCATCGACGCTCTCGACGTCCAACTCGTCATCAACGCCGCCCTTCGCCTTCTCTGACGTCGGAAGTTACCTGCGCCAACGCATGGGCCAGGGCATCGCGATCCCGCGGGTCCACCAACACGGCGGCATCGCCTGCGATTTCGGGCAGGCTCGATAGATTCGACGTGACTACGGGGACGCCGCACGCCATCGCTTCGATCACGGGCAGCCCGAAGCCTTCGTAGAGGCTGGGAAATGCCACGGCGACCGCGCCGCCGATCACCGCCGCCATGTCCTCCGGTGCGATGAATCCCGGACGGTGGATGCGTGGCGCGTGCGGCGAACGGTTTGCCGCGTCGTGGATGGGCTGGCACTTCCAACCGTCCCGTCCTGCCAACACCAAATCGTACGGGCACTCTCCGGCAATCGCCGACCACGCATCGATCAAACGCACGAGATTCTTGCGCGGTTCCAGCGTTCCAAGAAAAAGAACATAGCGTTCGGGCAAACGGTGCTTCGCGCGTGCGGCGGCGTGTTGTTGGGGAGACGTCTCGTGAAAGCGTTGCATGTCGACGCCTTCATGAATGACGTCGATGCGATCGAGCGGCACGCGCAAACGCTCGTGAAGGTCCTGCGCGGTCGCGTGGGAAACGGCGATGATGCGTCGCGCCTGTCGTACGGCCCTCGGCACGACGGCCCGCAGGTAGGCCAAACGCCCCGCCGGAAACCACGTCGGTTCGATGAGATACGCGAGATCGTGAACGGTCAACACAAGGCTGGACGTCGCCAGCAGCGGCCCGATGGTGCTGGGATAATGAACGCGATCGACGCGGAGGCGTCGCGCTTCGTTGCGCAGGCTCCACTGTTCATACAGCGATCGCCCAAGACCCGCGCCCGTGCGCGGAAGGTACGTGACGCGGCTGTCCGCTGCGTGTGGCGGGCGCGGGGCGTCCTTCGGCCAAGCGAGGAACAGTTCGAGGTCGGGCGCGGCCTCGGGCAAACAGCGCGCGAGGTGCGTGACGTACGTGCCCGTCCCGCTGCGATTGGCCGCCTGCAAAGCGTTCAACAACACGCGCATGACGTTGCTCCCGCCGGGATGGTCATCATCCGGCCAATTCGCGGTATACGGCGAAGGTTTTTTCGGCGCAGGCGCGCCAGGAGTACTGCTGGGCATGCGCGCGCCCCCGATGCACGAGGTCCTCGCGCAACGCCGAATCGCTCACGATGCGCACGATATTGGCGGCCACGGCGTCCTCGTCCTC
>JAKJDA010000460.1:2335-2619 GCA_022706165.1 Candidatus Hydrogenedentota bacterium
GGGCACGGAGGAGTTGTCCGCCGTCACGACGGGGCACCCGCACCCCAAGGCCTCGAGCAACGGCAGGCCGAAGCCTTCGTATAGCGTCGGAAACACGAAGGCATCGGCGGCGCAGTAGAACGCGGGGAGCTTCATGTGCGGCACGAACCCGGGACGAATCACGCGGTCTTCGATCCGCAACGCGGCGATCGTCTCGAAAATATCGTCCGCATTCCAGCCGACAGACCCGATCAGCACGAGAGAATGCGGGAGTTGGTTTTTCACTTTGGCAAACGCGCGGAGCA
>JAKJDA010000461.1 GCA_022706165.1 Candidatus Hydrogenedentota bacterium
CGCTCAGGGGCCGATGGGCCAGTATTTGTTTGATGATACGTATGCGTTGTCGTTTCAGGCTCGCGAGGATTACGAGGAGATTGGGCGCGCGCCGTATTTTTCGTGGTTGGACATGCAGTCGCATGCTCTTTTGGTGTTGCGGCGCACGAAGCCGTCGCCGCATTCGTTGTTGCCGCCGTTGTCAGGCGCGCCCTGATCGGATGACGAAGAGGGCTTCGTCGGCCAGGAGGTTGGGGCAGGCGCGGACGGGGCCGCGTCCGGCCAGCGCCAGTTCGAGTTCGATGGCGATGTCGTGGGAGGCGCAGTAGTCGCGGAAGTCTTTGATGGATAGCACGTGTCGGTTGGGGCTGGTGTGCCATGCGAAGGGCAGGCTTCGGGTGACGGGGGCTTTGCCGAGGAGCATGGTTTTGGCGCGCACTTTCCAGTAGCCGAAGTTGGGGAAACTGATGATGCATTTTTTTCCGGCGCGCAGCATTTCCGCTAGCACGAAGCCTGGTTTTTCGATGACTTGCAGCGTCATGCTGAGGATCACGTAGTCGTATGATTTGTCGGGAATGGCCGAGAGGCCTTTGTCGACGTCCGCCTGGACGACGCTTATGCCTCGTCGCACGCAGCTGATGGCGTTTCCTTGGGAGAGTTCGATTCCCATACCGTTGACGCGTTTGCGCGCGATCAGTTTATGCAGGAGTTCGCCGTCGCCGCAGCCGATGTCCAGCGCCCGGCTTCCCTCGGGCACGAGGTCGACGATGAGGTCGTAGTCGATGCGGTGTCCTTCGTAGATGCTGTCGTTGGACGAGGCCGGCGGTCCGATGTCGGTGTCTGAATTCGTGTCGATGGGTTCTGTCCGGTAGACGCGTTGTTCGTCATAGGCGTGGTCGATAAAGCCGCTTAGCAGCTTCGTCATGATTTTTTTTTCGAGCAGGAAGGCGTCGTGGCCGTAGTCGGATTGAATGTTGTTGTAGGTGACGTCTTTTTTTTGTCGCAGCAGCGCGTCGACGATGAGTTGGGATTGGTAGGGCGGATAGAGCCAATCGGAGGAGTAGGACAGGACCATGGTTTTGGCTTTTACGCGGGCCATGGCTTCGTCCAGCGATCCGTATGGCGCGGCGATGTCGAAGTAGTTGATGGCTTTTGTGATGTACAGGTAGCTGTTTGCGTCGAAGCGGTTCACGAACTGTTCGCCTTGGTAGTCCAGGTAGGTTTCGACCGAGAACTCGCTTTTGAAGTCGTAGCTGTATGTGTCTTGGCCGCGCAGGGTGCGTCCGAATTTGATGCGCATGGATTGGTCGGACAGGTAGGTGATG
This sequence comes from Candidatus Hydrogenedentota bacterium, assembly GCA_022706165.1. GTDB lineage: Bacteria > Hydrogenedentota > Hydrogenedentia > Hydrogenedentales > SLHB01 > JAKJDA01. Next base: position 1,305 of record JAKJDA010000461.1, read on the forward strand.
TGTCCGAGCATGCGGGCAATCGCCAGGCCGGTGTCGGGGGATGCTTTGTCGTAGTAGTCTCCGTTTTCGAATGCGGCGTCGGCTTGAATCGCGTGTCGTCCGACGGCGTCGAAGGCGAGCGCTTGGGGGCTGAGGACGGGGGTGCTGGCGATCACGATGGCCGCGCGCACCATGTCGGGGTAGCGCGTCATCCATTCCAGGGTTTGCATGCCGCCCATGGAGCCGCCCGCGACGCAGAGCAGTTGTTCGATGCCCAGGTGTTCGATGAGCTGTTTTTGGGCGCGCACCATGTCGCCGATGGTGATGATGGGAAAGCGCAGGCCGTAGGGTTTTCCGGTTTGGGGATCGATGCTCGAGGGTCCGGTGGATCCTTTGCAGCCGCCGAGCACGTTTGAGCAGATGACGCAGTATTTGCGGGTGTCGAAGCCTTTTCCAGGGCCGATCATCATGTCCCACCATCCCGGTTTGAGGTCGGCTCCGGTGTGGTAGCCGGCGGCGTGGGCGTCGCCGGATAGGGCGTGCACGATGAGAATGGCGTTGGATCGGTCGGCGTTCAGCTCGCCGTAGGTTTCGTACGCCAGCGTAATGGGGCCGAGTCTGCGTCCGCAGTCGAGTTCCATTTCGTTGGGCGGCGCGCCGAACGTGAATTGTTTTGTTTCGACGATGCCTACGGAGCCTTCTTCGTGCATACGGCTGAACGGTGTCCTGTGTGGTTTATTTCGCGGCTTGGGTCAATGCCTGGTCAAAGTCGACGATGATGTCGGCGATGTCTTCGATTCCCACGGAAACGCGGACGAGGTTTGGCTTGACGCCGGCGGCGAGTTGTTCCTCGGCCGAAAGTTGCTGGTGCGTCGTCGATGCGGGATGGATGACCAGCGTTTTTGCGTCGAGGATGTTTGCGAGGTGCGAGGCCAGTTTTACGGCGTTGATGAATTTCACGGCGGCGTCTTTGCCGCCTTGGATGCCGAACGCGAGGACGGCTCCTTGGCCTGCGGGCATGTATTTTTTCGCGCGTTCGTGGTCGCGGTGGCTTTGTAGGCCGGGATAGTTGACCCATTCGACGGCGGGGTGTTTTTCGAGGAACGTCGCCAGCTTCAGGGCGTTTTCGCTGTGGCGCGGCACGCGCAGATGCAATGTTTCCAGGCCTTGCAGCAGCAGGAAGGCGTTGAAGGGGGACAGGCATGGGCCCATGTCGCGCAGCAGCGTCACGCGCGCTTTCAAGATGTAGGAGATGTTGCCGATCGGCTTGAAGGCGTCGTAGAACTTCATGCCGTGGTAGCTTTCGTTCGGCT
>JAKJDA010000462.1:0-301 GCA_022706165.1 Candidatus Hydrogenedentota bacterium
GGCTTCTTGTCCCAGCCAATATTGGGTTTCACCCAAACCGCGTCGCCTTTCTTGACAAAGCGCGCCATCCCCCCCAAAGCGGCGATCGCCTCCGTCGTCAGCTTGATCGCCATCGCCGCCACTTCCTCTTCGGGCACGGGAGCCCCGCTCCAACGAGCGATGACCATGCTCGGCGCCGCATCCTGGGCAAATGCCGGAACGCCTCCCCCCAGCGCTGCCGCCGCGCCAGCCGTGGCCGTATATTTCAAGAAATCACGTCGGGAATGGTGAGGCATGCGGATTCTCCTCTTCCTGCCCAGGC
>JAKJDA010000462.1:311-2596 GCA_022706165.1 Candidatus Hydrogenedentota bacterium
TTTTCCGCCACAAAATGGCCAGCTTTCTCCATCATGGCCGAACCGCGCCATTGAAATCGAGGCCTTCCTGGCGTATCATCGCCTCTTGCATTCCCGGGCAAAACCACGCTGCATAACGGGGCCATTCCGCCGTTCATGCGCATGATTTGTGTATAGGCGCGCCCAAAGCGGTCCTGCGCCGAGAGATGGAGCCGACATGAGAAGAAATATCGTCCACGCTGGGGCGGGAAGTCTCAGCTACGAAATCCGCGAGATTGTAATCGTCGCACGCGAAATCCAAAAAATGGGTCGTGCGATTATTTGGGAAAACATCGGCGATCCCATCGAAAAAGGCGAAGTCGTGCCGGATTGGATTCGCGGGATCGTCCATGAGACCGTGGACCAGCCGCGATCGTGGGGGTATTGCGACACGCAAGGCGTGCTGCAGACCCGCGAGTTTTTGGCCGAGCACGTCAACGCGCGGCCCGGCGGCGTCCAGATCACCATGGACGACATCATGTTCTTCAATGGCCTTGGCGACGCCGTGGCCAAGGTGTACGGTTTTTTGCGGCGCGAGGCCCGCGTGTTGGGGCCATCGCCTGCGTATAGCACGCATTCCTCCGCGGAAGCGGCCCATTCCGGCTACAATCCCTTGACCTATGACCTTTTGCCGGAACGCGGCTGGATGCCGGACGTCGAGGACATTCGGATGAAGGTCAAATACAACGACGCGATCGCCGGCATTCTTCTGCTATCTCCCGACAACCCGACCGGCGCGGTATATCCGCGCGAGATACTCGAGGAAATCGCCGAAATCGCACGCCAACACGACCTCTTCATCATCGCGGACGAGATATATGTTCACATCGTGTACAACGGAAGCCCCCGGCTACACCTCAGCGAATGGGTCGGCGACGTGCCCGCGCTGGCCATGCGCGGCATCAGCAAAGAATATCCGTGGCCGGGCTCGCGCTGTGGATGGCTCGAAGTGTTGAACAAAAAAAGAGACGCAAACTTTGCAACGTACGTGGACAGTCTGCTTGCCGCAAAACGCCTCGAGGTCTCATCCACGACATTGCCGCAAATGACAATCCCGCGCGTGATGGGCGATTCCCGGTATCCCGGACATCTTCTGTTCCGCGAAAAAATGTTCGAAACCAGGGCTCAAGAAGCGCACCGCGCCTTTGCTCACTGCGAACATGTGGTGTTCAACAAGCCCAGCGGGGCTTTCTATTGCACCGTGATGTTCAAGCCGGGCGTGCTCAACGACCGGCAGACCCTCCCCATCGATGACCGGCGCATTCGGACGCGTATCGAGGAACTCGTCGTCAACGTCGCGCCGGACAAACGCTTCGTATACTACCTCATGGGATCGACGGGCATCGTCGTCGTGCCGCTTACAGGCTTCCAATGCAGCCACGACGGCTTCCGCTTCACGCTGCTCGAAACCGACGACGCGAAGCGCGCATGGATATTGAAAACCCTGCGCGATTCGATCGAGGCCTATGTCGCCAGCGCATGAGAAAAATAGAGGCGAGGGGAAACGCGGCGCTCTCGCGCAGCAGGAGCCGTTTTCACGTCCCCAACGCGCTACGTCCTCTGCTCCCTCGCCAAAACCCGTCCATGTCATGCGACTGCAACGCTTTCTTGCCGAATGCGGGGTGGCGTCGCGGCGGCATGCGGAAACGCTCATTACGGCGGGTCGCGTCACGGTGAATGGCAACGTCGCTACGCTGGGGCAGTCGGTCGATGTCGAACAAGACGTCGTTGCTGTTGATGGCAAAACCGTCGAACGTCACGAGGAGAAGGTCTACATCCTCCTCAACAAGGCCGCAGGCATCGTCACCAGCGCGATCGATCCGTTTGGACGCAAAACGGTCCTTGATTGCATTCAAGGCGTGCAAGCGCGCGTGTACCCCGTGGGGCGGCTCGATCGCGACGTCGAGGGAGCGTTGCTCTTGACGAACGACGGTGAAATGGCGTTGCGTCTCACGCACCCGCGATACCAAATTGACAAGGTGTATCTCGCCAAGGTGCGCGGGCTCATGAGCAAACAAACGGCGGCATTGCTGCGCGCGGGCGTGAAACTCGAAGACGGCGTGGCGAAAGCGGCCGTGGTCGATATCCTCAAACATGCCGAACGGTCGACCAACATCCGCCTGGTGATGCGTGAAGGCCGCAAGCATGAAGTGAAACGGCTGCTCGAAGAAGCGGGACATCCAGTGCGCGAACTGCGGCGCCTCTCCATGGCGGGCATCACGACCGACGGCCTCAAGCCCGGCGAATGGCGCCGTCTCAACAAAGAC
>JAKJDA010000463.1 GCA_022706165.1 Candidatus Hydrogenedentota bacterium
GTGATTACGCGGCTACCGTTGATTTCGGGGTCTTTTTGAAACGCGATCCAGGTGCAGCCCGTGGCGAACTTGTGAACGCGCAAGGGGCACGCTTCCTGCTATCCAGCGAAACGGACGGCAGTTACGGGATCGCGAACAGCGTATTGAAGAGCGTTACTGGGGGAGACACGTTTTCTGCGCGGTTGCTCTACAGAGAGGCCGTTCAATTTCGGCCAACCTACACACCGTGGCTTGTTTCGAATGACGCCCCAGCCTTTCAGGCGAACGACGAGGCGACTTGGCGCCGGGTTGTCCGCATTCCCTTTGATCACGTGGTGCCCGCAAAGAACAGGAACCCCAAGCTCAAGGAAACATTCCGCAAAGACCCGGCGGCGCTCCAAGCGATCCTCACGTGGTGCATCGATGGAGTCAAGCGCTATCTCGAGCGGGGCCTCAATGCTCCCGACCACATCGAAAAAGCGGCAGCTCGCCTGCGTGATGAACTGGACCCTGTCTCGGGTTTCATCGACGAATGCTGTGTCTTTGCGGAAGGCAAGCAGGAGTCGTCGGCGTGCTTGTACCAGGCTTATTTGCAATGGGCGGAACGCAACGCGCAAAATCGAGTCTCGCAGAGATCATTCGGGATGAGCCTGAAACGACGCGGATTGGAGCAGGGCCAACGAAGCGCCACGACAAGAAGGTGGAAGGGCATTGGTTTTCGCAAGCAAAACGAACTATGCCGATCAGATTCTTCCCGTGACGCATGACACATGATGACACATGATGACACATGATTCGATATCTCACCAATTGAAATCAACATGGAAAGAGATGGGGAAAACGTGTCACTACGCGTCACGCGTCATTGTCGGCTCGGTAACGCGCCGCCGAGGACTGCGCCGGATGCAGTGTCGCGACCGCAATCACCAAGCTTCCCAAATTCAGCCAGGATATTCGGAACGCTGTCAAATCGTATACCGCCTGGGCGCAAAGGCGCCCCCACTGGGGGGCATCGGGACACTGGTCTGACCGCCCTGTTCGGATCTGTCCCGGTTCCCCGAGCCCGGTGAGAGTGCTGGTATTGTGAGCGTACCACGCGCCGCGACCTTTCTCTCCGACCACACCGGAAGGTTTACATAAGTCTTGTTATCGTGACTCCCTTGGCGTTGGCAGAAAGGTCCTTCGGATGGTTCTCTGAAGGGTATCGACCCGTCTGCAAAACGGCATAGCGGCCCCCGCGGAATCGGGTTGCGACAGCCAGTGCGCCGAAAAGTCAGACACGCCACTCCATTTTTCCCCATTCAGCGGGCGGAGCAGCCTCCCTGAGCCCTCGGTCGACGTCGGAGACACACGCGTGTATGGACTAGTGGTTCCCTTCGCGTACGCACGCGCGACGCGCGGGGATTTCTGGAGACGAGACGGCATTCCTTCGCTGCCGGTGTCGATGTCGGCGCGTTTTTCCCTGGCGCGCGAAAAATGAGACATCCTCGCCCGTTCGCGGAGGATGTTCGGCGCTGACCAAAGTTGGTCGCGAGCGGCAAACGAGCATCGCGAACTCCGCCGCCGATGCGTGGGAGTCAATCAAACATCGGCCCGGGTCCTCTGATCATTGGGTGGGGTCGGATGGCCGTTCCACGTCCTCTTTATGCTGCTGCGTACACGCTGCGCCCCGCGCCATAGTAAGCATCATAGACGTGCTGGAAAACGGCGGTCGTTTTTTGTTCGTACAGTTCGGGCGTGTACGCCTCCGGCAAGCCCGCATCCAGCAGTTCTCGGATGGTCACTTGCACATCGGCACGGGCCTGCTGGCGTTTCCGCCAATCAATCGCCAATTTGCCCGCTTTGAGCGTGGAAAGCAATTCCTTGGCTGTGGCTTTGACTTTCTCCCGATCCTTGTCGCTCATTTCGATCCGCGGTTTGGTCAGGATGTCAAAAAGCGCCAGCTCCTCTTCGTTCAATTGCTCTCCCACTCCGCGCTGCTCTTCTTCATTCAAGCTCTGGGCAAAGGCGATCAGTTGCTGGAAGAACTCCTCGGCGTTGAGGCTGCCCGCGTTGTACGCGTCAATCATCGCCTGGAATCGCTCCATGTAGTCCATGCGCGTGCGGTTGAGTCGCACCATGGCTATGAGCTTCTGCGTGACCGTCCCCTTGAGTTTTTCGTTCATGGTGCGTTTGTGGCCGACCTTGAACTTCTCCGCCAGCTTCTCGAAATCTACTGCGCTCAAATCAATCGTGTGATCATCGCGATAGGGCGCGCCCGCCTCATGGATGACGTAGCCCTCTGCGGCGATTGAGAGGTCGAGCAACCCCTCCACTTGCTGCATTACGAGCGAGATATCAGCCGGCGGTGTCAATGCGCGGATTTTGTCGGCGATGACCAGTATGGGCGATATCTCGGCGGCGAACCCCCGAGCCGCCGGATCGGGCAGAACGGCCTTGTACAAACGCTGCACAGTGTTCGCCATGTCAAGATAACGGCGCTTGATCTCCTCGGAGGCGACCAGTGCCTCCACGGCGTCATCAAGGAGGCCGACGCGGGCAAACCCCTCGGCGGACCGAATGCCCTCCAGACTCACCCCGTTCTCGCCGCACAATCCCCGCATTTCTTCCAGCG
>JAKJDA010000464.1 GCA_022706165.1 Candidatus Hydrogenedentota bacterium
TTCGTTCGATACAACGCCACAGGCAGCACGCCGGTCTCATTCTTGTTCGCCCAATCAAGCGTTTCCTGCAAGAGACACGCATCGCCCGGCATTTGCCGGAAATTGCCATCGCCTCCTCCCGTCAACACGAACGAAATGCGCTTGTCGGTGGCGACGCTGAACCGACGGACCTCGTCGTCCGTGACGCGGCGCGCCATCGCGCAGGAAACGGCGCCCACGACGGATCCGCCGGGATATTGCCGTTGCACATACACGACGGCCGTGTCGGTGTGGAAGGTGCCGGCGTACATCCGGGCGGCGCTTAGCAGGTTGGCGAGATCGCGGGCGGCGCGCTCGGCGTCGTTGTGGGCGAACGCGCCCAGGCGCACGAATCCCGGCACGGCGGCCGCCAGCACGATCGCGACAATCGCCAGTGCGACCAACAGCTCAATCAGCGTGAATCCGCCGAGGCGATACGGCCGTTGCGCCTTCACGTTGTCCACTCCCGTTTGTTCTGCGCCATCCGCCATCCGTGGCGGACAATTTCCTCTATGCAATCCGCTGCACATCCGTCGTTGCGATCGTACCGAAGCAATCCGCACGTCCCCGCTAGGATGCGTCCGAATGCCGCTCAGACGGCGCGGCGGCCGCGTCAGTCCTGCCGACTAGCCTCCATAAAATCCCGACCAGCCGGCGTTGTTGTCCCAATTGTTGATATCATCGCCTCCTCCCTTATAAAGAGGATCATGTGCGTTCGGGTCGCCGTACATCTCGATGATCGCCTGATCGTTCTCCAAATTCTGGCCCGCAGACCATATGTACACGTTCATCGAACGAGGCGCCGGAAAGCCAGGGAGCCCGTCCGCCCTTGGATTGCCCGGAACGTCGGCATCCCGTTCCGCTTTGCGATTGGCGTCGTATACGTAAACTTGGGGCTCGCCCGCCGCGTTTTCGGGAAGACGAACATGGGAGCGGAACGCCATGGGCCCTTTCCAGGGACCGGGATAGAAGAAGTAACGGTTGTCCCACGGATCCTTGCCGAGATCAAGGTAGCTGTCGCCAAGCCGGGCGACCACTTCCGATCGCAAAGGAACATTATCGTTGATGGCGGCCCGGCCGACCCGCAAAAGCTTGTAAAACCAATCTTTGTAGATTTCAAGGGCTTCCGCCACGTTTGCGCTCGGAATGCTCGTGAAAAATTGGCTGAAATCCTTTTTCCCCGAATCCGCCAGCATCTTGGTGAGGGACAACTCGATGCTGCTTATTTCGGAGACGGCCTTGGCCATTTGGGCTTTGGCGATGTACCGGGCGATATTGGGCACGGCGATGGCCGCCAGGATGCTGATGATGGCAATGACCACCAGCAGTTCGATGAGGGTAAAACCACTGCGCTTCATGTCTGACCTCCTTCGAAAACGGCCACCCGTTTCGATTCCTTCCCCACGGACCGCCACGCGGCCCGGATTGTCCCGTTTGTCGCCCTAGCCTTCGCTGAGACTGTCGGCGAGCGCGAATATCGGCAAATACAGCGCGATGACAATGAATCCGATGATGAACCCCAGCACGATGATCAGCGCCGGCTCGAGCAATCGAAGCAACGCCTCGACCGCCGCCTCCACCTCCGCGTCGTAAATGTCCGCAATCTTCATCAGCATCGAGTCCAGACTGCCCGTCTCCTCGCCGACGTCGATCATGTTCACGACCATCGCGGGAAACACCTTGGCCTCATCCAACGGAGCCGCGATGGTGTCGCCCTCCTTGATGCTGTCATGCACCTTCTGGATGGCGTTCTCGATGACCTCGTTGCCGATGGTTTCCTTGGTGATTTTGAGCGATTGCAAAATCGGCACGCCCGACGTGATCAGGGTGCCCAGCGTGCGCGCAAACCGGGCCACCGCCACCTTGGTGACGAGATCGCCAATCGGCCCCAATTTCAACACCACGCGATCATAAATGCGCTTGGTCAACGGCACCTTGGCGATGATCTTCCAAAATATCACGAAACCGCTCACATACACATTCATGAGCCACCATTTGTAGGTCACGAAATCGCCGCAAGCCATCAAAAACGTCGTCATCCACGGCAGTTTGGCCTTGAAATCGGAGAAAATCACCACGAACTGCGGCACGACGAAACGCAACAGAAACAACACAATGCCCGCCGCGATGATGATGACCGCAACGGGATATACCATCGCCCCCTTGACCTTGCGGCGCAGGGCCTGCCGGCGCTCCATGAAAATCGCCAGACGGTTCAGCACTTCCTCGAGCATGCCGCCCACTTCGCCCGCGCGCACCATGTTGACGTACAACCGGTCGAACTCCTTCGGATGCTTCGCCAACGCCTCCGAGAACGTCGATCCCGACTGAATGTCCGAAGAAACCTCCGTAAGAATATCGCGGAGCTTACAGGGTTTTTGCTGCGCGATGAGCACGTTGAGGCTGCGCAGCAACGGCAGGCCCGCGTCGATCAACGTCGCCAACTGGCGCGTCATGACCACCTGTTGCTTGGTGGTGACGCCGCCAAAATACAGCTCGCTCAGCCCCCCCTTTTTCTTGCCGCGCGCGCGCCGCTCATCGGCTTTGCTCGCCTGACGC
>JAKJDA010000465.1 GCA_022706165.1 Candidatus Hydrogenedentota bacterium
GATCGCATCCGCAGGCAAGACGCTCGCGTCACAGCTTTGGCGCGCATTTGTCGGCGCTGGCGCTACGTCGGTCGCTGGGGATGTCGCCGTCGATGCGATGGGCGGCGGAACGGGCGTTGACATCCCGAAAGCCGCAGTCAATGCGGTTGTTGCGCCGATCGCGCAGGGCATCGGCAGCAAGCTCTACCCGCTGCTCAAGGGTAACCGTTTCACCGGGGCATTCGGGCAACTGACGCCGGAAGGTGCGGACGCACTGCGCCGCGCTGGCGTCGACCCGTCGTTACTGAACGCGCAGGGAATCGCGCAAATCAACGAAACCCTTGCACGCTTGGGCGGCAAGTTCGGCGATGACGCGACGGCCGCAACGCAGGGCAATGCGGCGATTGCGGCGCAAGAGGGCATCCGGTTAACGCAGGGGCAAGCGTCGGGCGACCTGCGGCAGATCGCGCGCGAAGAGGCCATGCGCAACTATGCGCGCGGCAAGGGCGCAGGCGACACGCTCAAGGACTTCGACACGCTCCAGCAAAGCGACATCCGCAACGCGCTGATGCAGCAGCAGGCGCAGCTAGGCGTGGTGACGGCGCCGGGCGTGAAGCTCGCTCCGGGGTTCGCGCAGGGTTCCGCGCCGCGCTTCGCAAATGAGTACGAGGCCGGCGCAGGGCTTACCACCGGCATCCGCAGCAGGGAAGACGCAGCAAGCAATGCCATTGGGGCCGCGTATGACGAGGCTAGGCGCTTCGATATGCGGTTCGGCGCTGAATCCCTGCCGGACCTGAAAGCGCGCGTGCGTAACTCGCTAGGCGAGGCTGGGGTCGTGCGGTCCGAAATGCTTGCGCCCGCGACAATGAAGGCCGAAGAACTCATCAAAAACGTTGGCCGGGGAACGGGCCTCAAGTTCCGTGACGTGAGTTTGCAGCAACTCGAAAAGACGCGGCGAGAACTTAACTTCTTGTGGCGCTCGGCAAAGGACGAAGACCGGCGCGGCGTGCGTATGGTCATCAAGTCGCTTGACGACTGGATCGACAATTCCGTGGATGCCGGCCTCGCATCGGGCGACCCCGCTGCCATCGAGGCGCTGAAGAAAGCGCGCGAACTGCGCACCCGTTATGGGTCGATGTTCGAAGAGGGGCGCGGGGCCGATGCCGACGCCGGCAAGGTGCTGCAAAAACTCATCAACACCGATGTCACGCCGAACGAGGCCGTGAACCTGATTTTTGGTTATGGCGAACTCGGGCAGGCGGGCGTTTCGGTCCGCGTGGCGAAGCGGCTGAAGACCATTGTTGGCGCGGATTCGCCCGATTGGGGGCAGTACCGGGAAGCCGCGTTCATGCGCCTGATCGGCGGGCCTCAAGGGCAGGGCGGGCCGCAAGTCATCGTGTCACGCATTGACCGGGCGCTAGACGGGCGCGGCATGTCGCTCACGAAGGAAATCTTCTCCGAGGAAGAAATCACCAAGCTGCGCGCGCTGCGTCATGCCATCAATCGCACGATCACGCCGAAGGGTGCAGCGAACCCGAGCAAGACGGGCTACGAAGTCTCGCGGATGCTGGAAGACGCTTTCGGGAAGGTCTCGGGGATCGCGGGGCTGCTGAAGGGCGATGCTGTCGGCACGGCCGCTGCGCTCGGGCTTAAGACCGCAAAGAACGCCAAGGATTCGAAGGTTGCACAAGCGGCGGTGTCGGGCGTCCCGATGCCGCCCGGGAAGGGCGTCCCTGCTGCTATCGGCGCGGCAACCTACGGCGCCGGAGAGGTGCGTAGTCGGTTGTGGCAGTGGATGACGGGGGCGCAGCCTGACACCACCGACGATGAACCAGGTCAGAGATAACCCAAACCACAGCAAGCAGTAGCAGCGAAATCGGAATAGCCAAAACGCCGAAGATCGGCGGCAAGGCCATCACGACGGCCCACGACCCGCCATAGGCGATGGTATGGGCTAGACGGTCGTTCACTGAGTATTGCAGACCACTTGATTGCCCACCTGACGACACGGTAGCGCGGTGCGCTGCCCGATCGGGATCGGTGCGGGCATCTGCTGCACGTTGTTCCATTTCAGCGGCGGGTTTTGCATGAACAGGCTGAAAGCCGCCATGCGCCGCGCTTGATTGCCGGATTCGAGCCTTTCCGCGCAGCCGGCCGCTTCGCGCGACCCGAGCGTATAGCCAAAGTCATTCACGCATTGCGCGTAGTAGTTCGGGATGTACTCCGGGGCAGACGCGCAACCAGCCAACACTAATACCAACGGAAGAAACCGACGCATGGCCTATTACCTCTCTCCGGTATTTCAGGATGCGCAGCTTGCGACCTCCACGGGCATCCCTCTCGTGGGTGGAAAACTATACACCTACCTCTCCAGCTCTACAACGCTGGCCACGGTGTACCAGGACGACGCGGGCGGAAGTTCGCACACGAACCCGATCATCCTGAACGCTCGCGGGGAGCCTCCGGCGCCGATCTGGATCAACGGCGGACAGTCGATCAAGTTCGCGCTGAACGATGCGAACGACGTGCCAATCCGCACGATCGACGACGTGACAGGCGTCGGTGATCCGGCCGGTATCAGCAACACGGTGT
>JAKJDA010000466.1 GCA_022706165.1 Candidatus Hydrogenedentota bacterium
AGACGCGCGACCGTGAAATTGTCCACGGTCCCGACCGAATCGAGCCCGGCGCCCGCGCCCGCGCCCGTCGCGCGAACGACCTCGAACTGGAAGGCCGACGCGCCATCGACGCCCCACTGCGCGGCGACCAGGCCGTGTGCCCCGTTGAACGCCGTGCTTCCCGCGCCGCCCGTGTGCGCCACCACCAGCGCGTAGTTAGTGGCGTCCAGCGTCAGCCCGAAGCCCGTGATCGTCGAGCCGACATTCGCCGCATTGATCAACAGCGTGACACCCTCGGGCGAGACTGCGGCGCGGTCTTGCTTCACGCTGAGGCTCACCCGGTTGTCGCTCTGCAAACGGACCGCAAGCACGTCCTCCGCGGAGTAGTTCGCCGCGTTATTGCCCGTCAGCGCGAACCGCACGAGCGACTGGTTGGCCGGCGCGGTGCCCGCGATGCCCACCGTGGCCGCAAAGCGCAACTGCCCGCGGAAGAAATTAAACTGCGCGCTCGGGTTGCCGCTGCGCAGGTGTGGCGCAAGCGTGCCGTTTGGGCTGGCCGGACCACCGGCCGTGATCACCAGCGTGCCTCCTGTCTCCGCGACCGTCGTGTTCGCGGGGGCGCTCGGAGTCCAAAATGCGGCAATTACCTCGCCGTTCGTCACCGCGCCGTTCTCGAAGGTGTCGAAAAAGACCGGCGTCTGCGCGATCGCGCTGGCGGCAAAAAGCCCAAGGGCAAATAGGAAACGGAGGGATGAATATTTCAAGAGATGTCTTATCTGCCAGCCGGCGCTTTCGCGGCAATTCTATCACGTTGCCTCGATGAAACAAGCCCAGGTTCCCACGCCGCCGCTGTCGCTGGATGAGATCAAGGGCTCTTTCGTCGCGATGTCGGTTTTCAAACCCGACAGCATGCCACCGCTCTCCAAGGCAAAGGGGCACCGGTTTTATACCTATCACGCGCGCAGGGATAAAGGATGCCTCATGCGGATGGCCGAAGACGCAAAGCTGATGAGACCCTTTGCGCCTTTGCGTCTTTGCGCGAGAAAACGCGTGTGATGCGATGGCCGGGCCGACGATGGTTTCGCGCCAAGACGCTAAGGCGCGAAGGTTCAGTCGTCGCAGGCTGTACTACTTTGTATCCTTGAAATCGTCGAGATGCCGTTTCAGCGGGACATCCTTCGTGGAATTGCGCAAAGTCCAATTTCGCCAACCGTCGGGTGTGCGGACGAAGCCGAGCACGAGGCATTTCCCCTGAAGTTCTGCAGGCCCGGTGCAACGGACGACCGCAAAATCGCCAACGACGAGCGAATCGTCGGGGAAGACACCAAACGGTTTTCCGGTCAGGTGTGTGTAGCGTTCCCGCAGCTCGAAGGCGAATTGCGGGAATGCGTCGCGCCATCCCTTGATGCGGTCGGTGGCCAGGTCCTTAAGCACGGCATCCTCCTTGTCGCGGATGGCCGCCAGCAACCGGATTGCGAGGTCCTCGACGAGGACGTTGTCCCCGCCCTTAGCCACGGAGCGATTCGAGATGGGCGAGGCCGGCGTCTTCGTAGATGGCATCGAGAGCGTTGCGGTGCCCGCCTTATTGGTCGCAGCGATCCATTCCAGTTTGGCAATTTCCAGATCGGCCTTTGCCTTCTCGTGCTCACCGACACCAATGGTCCCCGCTTCAACCCGGCCCTTCTGCAGCTCGCTGACTTCTCCCGCGTGCTCCAGGCGGACGCGCGCAATGTCCACGGCATCGCCATTCATTTCTACTGTCGCCAGATCAAAATCAAACTTGGCCTTATGATATGTGAGCCAATCCATCTGGCCGTTTTTGAAAAGCGCCTCCGCCCGCTTCAATTCTCCCTCGGCGAGCCCGAGCCTGATCTTTGCGATCTTGCGCCGCGAATCATCATCGTTGGCAGCGCCGGATGGGGTCGCCCCGGGAGCCATCGGCATCCTGCCGGTTCTTTCCAATGCGACTTTGATCGGAAGCGGCGCGCCGCCTTGGGGCCGAAATTCGCCGATGACGTAGGCGCCATCAGGCTCCGCTGTGAGCGCGCCTTCACGGAGTACAATTTGGCCGCGCTGTTTCGTCATGGGACCAATCTTGTTATTGTGGGCAGTGAAAAGCGTGGCGCCGTCGGAAGTCTTGACTACGCAGTCCAGACCCCCTCCGAACCACGCGCGGCGGATGGTCGCCGTGAAATCTGCGGCGTTGATGAGGCCCAACCGCAGAAGGCCTTCGCCGACCCTGATGGTCAACCAGGAATCACCAGAGCCATGACCTTCGATGATGAAGGCACCGGCGCTAAACGCCACGCGCGTGATAGCCGGACCCTCGCGGGTCGTGGTGGATGATGGGGGCGGTGTGGCCATCAGGCGGGAGGGCCGGGTATTGAAAATCACTTTGCCGGCGACGCTGGAAATAGGGACCGACTGCGGTGATTGCCTGTCGGCGCGGATTATCTGCAAAGCGCCATCGAAGAGGCCGACTTGCGCCACGCGGCCGAGCAGCGTTTTCTCGTCCGAGTGATAGGCAACGATATCGCCGGGCAAATAGGAGCGCGCCAATTTGTTGACCAACACATAGCTGTGGCGCGGGA
>JAKJDA010000467.1:0-2145 GCA_022706165.1 Candidatus Hydrogenedentota bacterium
CTTCTTCGCGAGGACGCCGTGCATTTATGTCTTGCAAAGTCGCGCGTCGTTCCGAGAGAATTTCAGGCAAGGTTGGTCTGGGACGAAATGGGCTTTCTGCTCTGGTGGATTCGCGCGGATTTGGAAGGCGGGTCCAGCCAGGCATGGTTCGTCGATCCGTATTTGGGCCGCGTGAAAAGCCAGCCGGCTCCACTGGAATTGAAAATTGTCGAGGAGAAAAAAAGCAGCAAGACCCCGACAGCGTTGAATATTCGACGCAATGTCGGCGAAGCCAGCTATGCGCCTGCCGCCCTGCCGCCATCGCCATCGGCGCCGGGGCCCGCCGTCCCCGAAGCCATCCCGGCGGCGGAGGCGCCGATGCCGGAGTCCACAGTTCCGGCGGCGGAGGCTCCTGTGACGGACTGGCCGTATGGAGCGCCGGTTCCGTAAGAGGCGCGCATTCGGGCGGCGCGGCAAAAAAGAGCTTGCGTTATTGCCGCCCGCTGCTATCATTCCGAACGTGCCTGGCTTGGCTGGGTCTTTGTTTTCGCTGCGTTTAAAATGCTTAAAAAACGGATGGCAAGCAGAAAGGAAGGGGGGTGACGCCCACCGACCAAAGCGAATAACCAAAATCCGTTGCCTCCACACGAGTGGTTTGGAGCGCGCCGCTACCGTTGCGCGCACGCTTCATGGTCAAGCAAAACTCGGTTTGGAAGGTCAAACGCATCGAGTGAAGGAACGGCGCCGCTTTCCCAACTACAAGCCGGGCGCCAGATATGATTCTATGGAGGAACTCTAGCATGCTGAGAAAGGCGATCACGCTCATCGTTGCGTCCTTCGTGCTCCTGTTCGCCGTGGGGCGGGTGAACGCGGGAACGGGCGCCGAGGAAGCAGACAACATCGTGAAGGTTCTGCGCACGAGCAATGTGGCGCAAGTCAACAGCTACGTGCCGAAAGTTTATGACCTGAAGTATGTCAACCCGTTTGCCGTCGCGCGCTTCATCGGCCGTCCGATGCAGGCCGAGGAAGGCGGATTCTGGACCTTCGCGGCCCCGAACGAGACCAGCGGCAAGGTTTTGGTCGTGTGCCCGAAGCACATGATTCCGTCGATGGACGAGCTCATCGCGAAGATCGACCGGCCTAACTTGACGACCAGCGCTGGCGAAAAGCGCCAGTACGTCAAGATGAAGCACCGCAGCGTCGCCGACACCAATTTCGTTTCCACTCTGAGCGATTGGATGTCGAATGGCGTCGCTTCGCTGATCACCGATCCGCAGACCGACGCTCTCTATCTCAAGGACACGCCGGTGGCCATGCCGTCCCTGCTGGACGCCATCGCCCAGTTCGACGTGCCGACGGCCGAAGTCGCGGTGGATGTCACGGTCTATGAAGTCGATGTGGCCAACGACAATTCCCTGGGCCTCGATTTCCACGCGTGGAAAAACGGCCCCGGCCGCAATCTGTTCGCTTTGGGCGGGTTCGGCGAGTACGAGAAGGCCGATTACAATGGCCGCACGCTGATCAACGGCGTTTCGCAAGGCCCGGATGCGCCGATGTTCGACAGCGGCTCCAACATCCTCGGCCTGCCCGCCGCGCGCATGAACAACTACGGCTGGAACGCCGCCTATTACTATCAGGTTCCGTCGGCCTATTTCGACGCCCTGAACGTGAAGGGCAAGGCCCGCATCGTCAACAAGACCCGCGTGTCGATTCTCAACGGCTACACCGGCGAGATCGCCAGCGGCGACGAGATTCTGTATTACCAGGTTCAAAACGGCCCGGCCCCGGTCGGCGGCTATCGCACGCGCTGGCTGGACCCGCTCGGCCGCGACGCCACCTATCCTGACAACCGCACCGTCGTCGGCAAGAAAGCCACCACCGGCGTCGCGCTGGAAGTCACCCCGACCATCGGCACCGACATGATCACGCTGGATGTCGACTATGTCGTGGGCACGCTGACCGGCTTCGATGGCGAAGGCGTTCCGATGATCGCCGAGCGCCAGCAGTCCAGCACGGTCCGCGTCAAGGATGGCGAGGAAGTGGTCTTGGGCGGCGTCGTTCGCGATGCCAAGGTGCAAACCACCCGCAAGGTTCCGGTTCTGGGCTCCATCCCGGTGCTCGGCTACTGGTTCGGCGGGGAAATCTCGACCGCGCAAAAATCGATGG
>JAKJDA010000467.1:2155-2560 GCA_022706165.1 Candidatus Hydrogenedentota bacterium
TGATCCTCAAGCCGACGGTTGTGCAGAACTTCAACAACCTGACGGCCGAGGATCAGGATCTGTTGGCGAAGGTCAAGGGCGATGTGGCCGCCCCGTTGCAGCCGGATCAGTATGGCTGGGACATGTATTTCATGGGCCGCTAAGCCGGAGCGCCGTTGCGCTCTTCATTCGCCACAACGACCGCACATGAGAACATCCATTCAGTTGAAGGAGAATAAACCCATGAGAAGAACGTGGTTCACCTTGGCAGCGAGCGTCGCCGCATTCGCGCTGCTGGTTAGCCTCGCGGGCGCCCAAACGGTTAATGGGTTTGAAACGCCCAAGGACGATAATAACTTCAACGGCTGGCCGGATTTCGCCGTCGGGGTCCAGAATCGCGACGCCAATCCCAGCCCGAATTCCGCC